>NZ_JAYGHM010000028.1:33200-95053 GCF_034931125.1 Rivularia sp. UHCC 0363
CCCTAGTAACACACCCTACAATCCAAAATCTAAAATCTAAAATCCCCAATACTATGATATATATAAAACACGGTAACTCTACCGACAAACCGTAGATTAGTTGCAGAGGATTTTGAACGGTGGGCATAGTAGTTGAAAGCGCGTGCAAGCAGTTTGGCAGTTTTAAAGCCGTTGATAACGTCAGTGTGGAAATCAAAAGCGGCTCGCTGGTGGCTTTGTTAGGACCTTCTGGTTCGGGAAAGTCTACTCTATTGCGACTAATCGCGGGTTTGGAAATGCCAGATAGCGGTAAAATTTTGTTAACTGGCAAGGATGCCACATATCAAAGTGTACAAGAGCGCAATATCGGCTTTGTATTTCAGCATTACGCTTTGTTTAAGCATATGACGGTACGGAAAAATATTGCTTTTGGCTTAGAGATTCGTAAAGCACCAAAGACGAAAATTAAAGCACGGGTGAATGAGTTATTAGATTTAGTTCAATTAAGCGGACTTGGAGACAGATATCCATCCCAACTTTCTGGGGGACAAAGACAAAGAGTTGCTTTAGCGCGAGCTTTAGCGGTAGAACCGAAGGTATTACTGTTAGATGAACCTTTCGGAGCGCTCGATGCGAGAGTTCGCAAAGATTTACGCGCTTGGTTGCGAAGATTGCACGATGAAGTCCACGTTACCACCGTATTTGTTACCCACGACCAAGAAGAAGCGATGGAAGTCTCCGACGAAATTGTGGTAATGAATAAAGGTCAGGTAGAACAGATTGGTACACCAGCACAAATTTACGACCATCCCGCGACAGCATTTGTCATGAGTTTTATCGGTCCAGTAAATGTGTTACCAAGTACCTCGCGGATATTCCAAAGTAACGGCTTCGATTCTCCACAATCAGAAATGTTTTTGCGTCCCCAAGATGTAATTGTCGAAACTTCCCCCAACGGAACCACAGTTCCAGCAAGAATAAGTCGATTGATACATTTGGGCTGGGAAATTCAAGTAGAATTAACCTTAGATGATGGACAAGTTGTAAGCGCTCATTTGACACGCGATCGATTTGATGAATTGAATTTGGAACCGCAGCAAAGAGTTTATGTGAAACCTAAAGATGCTAAATCTTTTCCACTTTTTTATTCAATTTAACCCTTCTTTCTATCTATTTATTAAGGAGAGGGATGAAAAATGATAAATATTTTCCCCCTCCTTGACAAGGAGAGGGATGTCCGCAAGGACAGGGTGAGGTTATTTTATTGTTATATTAAAATTGCGAATTTTATTAGATCCTGAAATACTCGAACCATCAGTAATTACGCTGAAAGATGAAGATAAAAGAGTTAGAAACTTGGCGAGATGGGGATTAGAAGAATTAGAGTACAAGTTTGAGTGATTGTCTAATAATATTCTCTATTTTGCCACTACTGGCGGTAGCATTTCCAAAATATTAATACTCAAATCGAGAAATTGCAAAGGTGAAATACTCTCATTTTCCCCTAACACAACTTCACTTTGATAACCATTTTCCGAAGCTTCTCTAAATACATGAAGCTGACGGTTAATCACATCTAAAACCCAGTAATCAACAATCCCTGCTGCTGCATAAGCTTTCCCTTTTGTTTCGCAATCTTTTTTAAAGGTAGTATCAGCAACTTCGATAACTAAATAAACTTCATTAGGTGTAGGATGATGGTCTGCGTAGTCTAATGAGTCAATTTTTACAACTGCAATATCTGGTTCTGGTTCTGAGTAATCATCTAACTGTATTGGATCTTGAATTGATACCCAAGCCCGATTTTTTAACAGGTTTTTCAGCAAATAGTCTGTTCTTCCTACAGCAGAACGATGGGCTGTTCCTATAGCACTCATCCAAATAATTTTTCCTTCTAAAAGCTCAACTCGTTCGTCTTCATCAAAAATACCAGCTTCTGCCATCCGATGGTATTCCTTGACAGTCCACAGACGAAGATTTATTGTAGTTTCTGTACTTTGCATGACTAAAATGATAATTTTTAATCGGGAAAGACGTAGCAATGCTACATCTCTACATTATTTATTGTATGGTAATTACCAATCCCCCATACCCAAATTAACTCAACTGCGCTACAATCTGATTTTCTAAAACAGTTTCATTAGTTAATAAATCTTCAACGGTAATTCTTAAAAACCTTTTATCATCAACTTCTAAAAATACCTTGACTCGATCGCTTCCGGGAAATCCCGGTGGTGTAAGATTGGCAATGTTTTTAGCTCCATCGCGATCGTTGAGGGGTTTTACCGTAACTTCGCTGCTTTCCATACGACGGGTAATTAATCTGTCCCCATCAAAATAAACTTCGGTTCCGCCGCTTTGCGCTCCCAATTCTCCGATAATTAATTCTATGCTGGGTTGATTTTCTAAGGAAGCACCCAAATATAACTCCACTGGCTTACTCATCGGATAAGGCTGCCCTTCTTTAATGATAGGATGCCAATTGTGGCAATTTTGGCGACGATTCCAATAGCGAATTCCGTAGCTGTGATACAGAAAATCCTTGATTTCCACACCTTGAGCTAATTGTAATGCTCCGTGAGCGATCGCTTCAAAAGCCTGTTCGCTGCGAATTTTTTCGGAATCAAAGTAATTTTTGATCCATGTCTGCACCGCTGGGATTTGAGAAGTACCCCCAACTAACAATACTGCATTAATATCCGTAACTTCTATTCCCTGACGACGGGCTTGCTGCAATAATTGTGACATCAACTCATCGAGCATTGCAAAAAACGAATGCTCTTGCAAAATACTTTCAAAAGTATCGCGGTTTAATTCCAATTCGTAACTTTCAAATGTTTCGTCGTTAAAATAAACTTCGCTGGCTTGATTTCGGGTAGAAAGCTGGATTTTTAACTTTTCTGCAAGTCTCGTTATCAAGGGACTTACTGGTAAACCTTGAGTTTTCGCGAAATAATCAGTTAACCAATTATCAATATCCGTACCACCCAAATTTTGACCGGCTTTTGCAAGAACACGAGCAGTTTTTACCTTTTGTTTAGATTCAGCTAAAGATCTATTACCAAACTTGAGTAAAAAACCCAAAGGCTTCTTATCTTGCTGTACGCTTTTATCCAAACGCACCAACGATAAATCTAAAGTCCCCCCACCAAAATCAACAACTAATAATAAATCTTCTTCAGTTAAACCGTATCCCAAAGCAGCTGCTGTGGGTTCATCCAGCATCCGCACCTGTTCCACAGGAAGCGCTTCGCAAACCTTTCCCAACCAGTGACGATAAGCTTCAAAACTATCCACGGGAACGGTTAATACTAAAGAATCCAAACCACCTTCAACCGAAGATAATTGTTCAATTACTTTTTGTAAGTACCATTCCCCTACTTGTTCAAAAGTAATATTACGTCCATCTAATTCCGGTAAAAAACCTTGAATATCCGCACCAATTCCGCGTTTGAAGCCACGAAAAAATCGCGAATCACCCTTGAGATCCACACCGCGATCGCGAACTTGTTGTCCAATTAAAACTTGAGCAGTTAAAGCATTTTCCACATACAGCAAACTAGGAATCAGCGGTGGATTTAAACCTTGTTGAATAGATAATTCTGGTATTTTTAAAGTCTCCGGCTGTTGAGTTACCGGGTTCCAGCGAGCAATGACGGTATTACTAGTGCCAAAATCGATTGCTATTGCCATTTGTTATTAATAATTGAATAAATAATTGAATATTATTTTGTATCTACCAACCAAATCAACCATGAGATCAATGTAGAGACAGGGCGTATTGCTGCTACGTCTCCCAGAATTTTGAATACCCCACCGATTAATTTTACCCCTAAACAAGATTCTGGTATAGCTGCAAATATTAGACAATAAAATTATTTTAAGAAAATTAAACTTTTATAAACCATTTAGTCAAAATTGGCACAAAACCACTTAGCCGACTCACTTATAATCAACATTCAGTAAACTAGATTTGTATCTTGTACCAAACGTCATCTGTCAAGCAATAGAAATAATTATTAACATATAGTCACAAGGTTAAGAATCGTAAAACAGTATGGGGACACTTATGTTTACTCCTGGCTATTTTTTTCAACATAGGAAATTATGAACAAGCATAAATCGCCAGAAGCAAAAGGATTCATTGAAAATCTCAAAAATGGCGTTTGGATATTTGGCGTATCATCTTGGTTATTTGGGATTACAGATAGAAGTATTGCTTCATTTTCAGATGGTTACTTATCAGCACTAGATTTAACTCAACTATTTACCGCAGCAACATTTTTTGTAGCATGGCTATTTCTCAAACCATCATCCACTAAAGCTTAAACTTGAGGGAGCAGGGAGCAGGGAGCAGGGAGCAGGGAGAATATAGAATTTCACAACAAAAAATAGATCACCCTTTTGGAGGGGGTTTGGGGGACGCAACCGTCCTCCCAATCGGGGGTTTGGGGGAGAATCCCCCAATTCTTGGTTTTCTAAACTAGATAAAGTAAAGATCGATCCATCAATCGAACGTTCCAAACACCAACTTAGTAACTACGCATCATTCAACGCAGCAATTCCCGGTAAAGTCTTACCTTCAAGCAATTCCAAACTAGCACCACCACCAGTAGAAATATGGCTCATTTGATCGGCTAAACCAACTTTTTCCACTGCTGCAACCGAATCACCACCACCGATAATCGTAGTAGCACCTTGCTTGCTCAGATTTGCTAAAGCGCGGGCCACAGCTTCAGTTCCAACGGCGAATTTATCGAATTCAAACACACCCATCGGACCATTCCAAATCACTGATTTACAATCTGCAAGCGCTTCTTGGAACTTCTTAATAGAATCAGGACCAATATCCAAACCCATCCAACCATCAGGAATATTTTCGATGCTGACAATTTGAGAATTTGCGTCAGGAGCAAAATTATCTGCTACAACTACATCTGTAGGTAACAAAAATTCCACACCTTTTTCTTTAGCTTTCGCTTCCAAAGTTCTTGCTAACTCTATCTTGTCTTCTTCGACCAAAGACTTACCAACATTCAAACCACGAGCTTTGTAGAACGTAAAAATCATTCCCCCACCGATGATTAACTTATCGCATTTATCGAGTAAAGTTTCGATCACGCCGATTTTACTGGAAACCTTAGAACCACCGATAATAGCCGCTAAAGGAGGACGAGGATTTTCGATCGCGTTTTGTAAGTACTCCAATTCCTTCTCAATCAAATATCCAGCAATAGAAGGACTCAGATAGTGAGTTACACCTTCAGTCGAAGCATGAGCGCGGTGTGCAGTACCAAAAGCGTCATTTACATATAAATCAGCATTTGCAGCTAATTGCTTGGCAAATTCGGGGTCATTTTTCTCTTCTTCACTGTGGAAGCGGACGTTTTCTAATAAAAGTACGTCCCCGTTTTGCAATTTCCCGACCTTGCTTGTAACTTCATCACCAATACAGTCATCGCACTTGACAACTTCTTTACCCAATAACTCCGAAAGACGTTTTGCAACTGGAGTTAACCGCAGCTTATCCTTAACCTCACCCTTGGGTCTGCCAAAATGGCTAGCTAGAATCACTTTGGCTTCCTTGCTAATCAAATCTTGAATTGTGGGTAGAGCAGCCCGGATGCGGGTATCATCCGTAATATTGCCCGCATCATCTAAAGGAACGTTGAAATCAACACGCACCAAAGCGCGTTTACCTTGTAACTCACTTTTGGACAAATTAGCTAAACTTTTCTTGGACATAATTAAATGGCGATCGCCTTTTTGCTAATGTGATTGAAATAGGACTATCAAGATTTTACAGATTTACGGGTACTAGGTGAATCCATGTTCAAAACTGTTCTTTTTCCAGTAGACCAAAGTCGGGAAGCACGGGAAGCAGCGGAAGTAGTTGCCGAGGTGGTGCAAAAGTACCAAAGCAGCCTGATATTGCTGAGCGTAGTTGAAGAAGCTACCCCCGAAGAATCGCAAAGCGATGATGCGATGAAGTCAGCAAAAAAGGTCGAACAATTACTCAAAGATGCTCAAGCTTACTTCTCTGCTCAAGGGATCGAAGCCCAAATCTTAGAGAAACAAGGTAAACCGGCTTTTATAATTTGCGATGTGGCTGATGAAATCAAAGCAAATTTGATCGTTATGGGCTGTCGCGGGTTAGGGTTAACCGATGAAGGTTCCCACGATAGCGTTACCAGTCGCGTGATTAATCTGTCTCCTTGTCCGGTATTGATTGTGCCTTGAAGAGTTAGGAGTTAGGAGTTAGGAGTTAAGAATTATAATTTTTTTAACTTAATCGCTTAATTGATAAATATTAGTAAACAAATCATATCGTAGCTTCAGACTATTTTTAGTTCATTTTAATGGACTTTTGCTATGAGACTGGGACTTACAGTCCCAGCCGGATTTATCTTTTGTAATATTTAAGTTGGTTCTTCAGTTGTTAGTATGCCAAAATATGAGTAAAAACTGCTAAAATGCTTACGCGATCAAGTTTTTATCTCCTATATGTTGAATTATCCCGAATTTTACCCTATTTTCTCCCTACTGCCTACTGCCTACTGCCTAAAAACGACTATTTTAATAGCATACCAAGTACTGAAGAACCTTTAAGTTTGAGTTGATTCTGACGAATCATTTCCCGGAATCGATGTTTGGATGGTTTTTAATAACAAGTAGTTTAAAACTGTGCGAATCACAATAATTGCAGCTAATCGTCCAATATCTTCCCAGTTAGGTGTGATGGTAGTTCTGAGAATAGAACCACCGATCAAGAAGTTTAATCCCAAGGAAAAAGAATAACCCATTTGCAACCGGCTTTGTTGAAATGTTTGTGCAGAACTGGAAAGAGATAAAGCAGTTCGCAAAAAGATGATTAAACCTTTTAACAGACCGATGGAAATCACAAACAGGGCTAATAGTTGACAAATATATATTGCTGTGGTGCTAAGATTTTTGATTAAGAGTTCCATTCAAGTTTGGCAATTAGGAATAGTTTCTATAGCTTTTCAAATAATTCTGCTAACACTACATTAGAGAATAAAAACCCATCGGGATCTTGTAATCGTAACCTTCCATCTAAGATTTGTACCCAACCTTTCTCTAAATAAGGTTGCAATACTTGTAAAATCTCTTCAACTTTATTTTCACCAAATTGTGCTGTTAATATTTGCAAATTTACTCCTTCTGCTAAACGTAACCCCAACATTAAGGTTTCTAATAAAACTTCATGGGACGCTGTGACTTCGCAATCGATTATACTTCCACCATCCACCCAAGCGTAATATTCTTTAGTTTTGCGCGGACGAGTAAAGCGTTTACCCATCACATTACTAGCTGCACCCATTCCGAAACCGTAATAAGAACGATTTTCCCAGTAAACTCGGTTGTGACGACATTGATATCCAGGTTTTGCGTAGTTAGAAATTTCATAATGTTCATAACCTGCATTGGTTAAAATTTCCTGTGCCATACGGTACATTTTTACCGTTGTTTCATCGTTGGGTAAAGGGCGATCGCCAGGTTTGTAATAACGTCCGAAAGCTGTACCAGGCTCAATTGTTAGGTCATAGATAGATATATGCGTGGGGGCAATTTTAATTGCTTCCTGTAAAGATTCTTGCCATATTTCTAAAGTTTGATGCGGTAAACCAGATATTAAGTCTATGCTGAAATTGGCGATCGCTGCTTGATAAATTACATCAACAGCAGTAGAGATATCCGAAACGGTGTGATAGCGTCCAGCATATTGTAATAATTGTGATTGGAAAGCTTGTACCCCCAAACTTATGCGATTTACACCTGATGATGCGTATCCTTGCAAATGAGATAAGTCAAAAGTACCGGGATCAATTTCCATTGAGATTTCTGCCGTACTGTCAATACCAAATTTCCCTTCTAAAACTTCTAATATTGTTTGTAATTGTTGGGTAGAAAGTAATGAAGGAGTACCACCACCAAAAAAAATTGTTTCTAAAGGTTTACTATCAGTAGGGATTGTAGCTATTTCCTGACACAAAACTTCAACATAATGAGAAATTGAGCCGGATGTTTCACCCCTCATGGTGTTTCCTACCACATATATGGGAAAATCACAGTAAAAGCAGCGTCGTCTACAAAAAGGAATGTGTATATAGGCAGCACTTGGAAATCGCGAAGTCATTGAAGTAATAAGTTTATCGGACATTATGAAAAACAGTTTAATTTAGATTACGAATTAATAAAAAATAGGAAAAAATCACGAAAATTTTACATTTTTGGATGATTTTATCGCAAAAAGATCGGAACAAAAAAGCTGAAAATATTTGGTTATAATGATGGCATAATGCTTTATCCCGAACCTGTAGGATAACTGCAAATATTTTTAAGATTTTTAACCCAGTTATATAAAAATTACTTGATCTAGTCAGGTAATGCAGTTGCAGGAAAACAACACAATTATGTTTGACGCTATTATCATTTTCTCATTCGTCCTAGCAGCAACGGGGATAGGCTATTACAGCATCGATTTATTACCCAAGGGGACATTAGACAGTGTAACTAATCTAGAAGCTTTACGCTTTGTGTTTGCGGCTTTTACAGCCATTATTGGTGGTGCTGTTGGACTTCGAGTTCAAACCGGATATCGTCGCTTGGAATCACAAGTCCGAGATTTGCCACTTGAAGTTATTTTGACACGTTCAATTGGTTTAGTAATTGGACTTTTAGTGGCTAACTTAATGTTGGCTCCCCTATTCTTATTACCGATTCCCGATGATTTTAGCTTTATCAAGCCATTAGTCGCTGTTATGGGTAGCATCACTCTTGCCTATACTGGCATGAATTTAGCAGATACTCACGGACGCGGTTTGTTAAGATTAATTAACCCTAATACATTAGAAACAATGGTGGCTGAAGGGACTTTAAAGCCTGCTGCTACCAAAGTTTTAGATACTAGCTGCATTATTGATGGTCGGATTGAAACGCTTCTAGACACCGGCTTTCTAGAAGGACAACTTCTCGTACCGCAATTTATCTTATTAGAGCTACAGCAAGTCGCTGATGCTAGTAAAGATCAAAAGCGGGTACGGGGAAGACGGGGATTAGAAATTCTCAACCGAATTCAAACGGCTTATCCCGAACGTATTGTAATTAATTCAGTTGATTATGACGATATTTCTACAGTAGACGCGAAATTAGTCAAGTTTGCTCAAGAAATCAACGCGACTCTTTTAACCAACGATTACAACTTATCAAAAGTCGCTAGCGTACAGAAAGTAGCTGTTTTAAACGTTAACGATTTGGTAAATGCGGTACGACCAAATTATTTACCGGGTGATTATATCGACTTGAAAATACTTAAAGAAGGTAAAGAACCCAGTCAAGGTATCGGCTATTTAGACGACGGTACAATGGTAGTCGTTGAAGAAGGAAGTTCTTTTGTCGGTGGTGAATTGCGAGTTATAGTTACTAGTTCATTGCAGACTTCTGCTGGTAGAATGATTTTTGCAAAACCCCAAGCTTCTGCATTTGCATAATCAAGGGTATGTGTAAATTTCATTCATGCGATCGATGTGGTTTAACTGCATCGATTATTTTTTGTAAAACTGTATACTATTATCGTAATTATTATAGTTCTCGTCTTTTGGCAAGTGATAATTGATAAATGGTGCGTACCTTACGTAGTAAACTTTGCTCCCTATGCAGTCAATCTGCATTAATATTGTACAGAGTCAAGTATCTGGAAGATGGCGATTGGGTTTTTGTCTGTCCGCAATGTTGGGAAAAAGTTAGTCGAGATAACCCATTTTACATTTATGGTGGAACTTGGAAAGCAAAGAAAAAGTAAGTTTTAAGAGATAGGAGTTAGGAGTTATGAGTTGATGGTTTCAGCTTTTAATAGTTAACTATTCCCTATTCCCTATGTTTATTCTAAAGTTAATAATTAGCAGTCATTTAATTATGGATAATAACGAATTTGATATTCCCAAAAAATTAAAATCGCTTTCTCAAAATTTAGTATGGATGAGCGAATCTGATTATCCCTTCGATATTTTTACATGGTCGAATCAAGAATCAAAAGAACTCAACACCCATAACTTACTCCAAAAAACTAATCATTCCCTCGAATCTCCTGTCAAAGTAGTAGAGATAGACAACTTTTTTCAGCGAGCTACAGATGAAAAAGACTGGTACGACGACGATGAAAGGGAAACAGCAAAAAAATATCAAACTCTTTTAGAAACCTTGAAGCAGAATTTAGACAATATCCAAGTTTATAAAATAGGTGAAGTTGAGATCGATGTTTACATCGTCGGTCAGCTAAAATCTGGGGATTGGGTTGGTTTGTCAACAAAAGCTGTGGAAACTTAACAATTATCAATTACCGATCAACTCGACTTTCAATAATCTGCTGAACGGATTGTGGAACTCGATCGAGAAAGTCATAACCTGTTTTGGTTTCAAGTTCATCAACTGAGACTAAATATTTTTTCCAATCATCGCTGGTATTTTTACGATTGGTAACGTTTACCGCAATAACTCTGGTTTTATCGGATATTCCTCCTATCCCTTGTCCCGGTTTATCCAAAACTACAATTACTTTCCAAGTTGATGCGGGTGCGGTAACTTCTTTATTTCTACCAATTCTTTGAGAACTTCCATCGACACCAGCAATAATATAAAGTTCTTTACCTTGTTTTACCAGATACCGACAATATTCTTCTAATTCTCTCCAAGCACCCCGGTTGTTCTCTGGAGTTTGCGGGACAATGTTGGTCATGAAGAAAGTCGCTAAATTATCTTCTACGGTTTTAGTCCTGTCAGCGGAAGGAACCATATGTCCTCGATCATAGCCACTACCCGTATAATCGCTGGGTTTAACGCGATACCAGTTTGGTGGTAAAGAATCATCGGGACGAAAGTCATCTTGACGTTCAATATTACCCAACCAACTTTGATTGAGTTGCCAAGCTACCCAGTTTGGTGTACCTCGTTCCCGACTGTATGATAAAGCATACTGGGGTTTGATCATCAGATAGTTATCGGGGTTTTCTGCTGCATTGCTAGGATTACCCATTGTTAAATGAAGACTAACTGGTTGTGTCAATAGAAGTTGACAACCCGCGATCAAAGTTAATGCGAGCAGGGGAATAACAAAAACTAGTTTTCGTTTCACAATTATTTTAGGAAGTTGCCGTTTAGCAGTATTTCACGAATAATCAATGAAAATCAAGAAACCCAGTTTTGATCGCAAAACCGGGTTTAATCTTATTTTTAAAAGAATATCAAATTTACTTTCCTAAGCAAATAATATTATATTTTACATTTTATAATATTGGGTTTACTTAAGTCTTATTCTTAATTGTTAACTACAGCAAGATGAACCAACATTAATTGTTTCTCATCATCAAGTGTCTTAAGTAAAGGGCTTTTAATAGCTTTTTTCGCGATCAGAATTTGCGTTTCTAAGGGTAAGTTTTCAAAGTCTATTTCTTGCTGACGATGGGTATCCTTTTCCGGACAACGCCATTCGTATTTAACTATAAAATTACCATACAGCGACCATTTGCTTAAGCTGCCATATTTGAGATGAGTTAGATCTTTAGTACAAATTACTACTAGTTGTGAATACATATTTGTTTGACAAATTAGATAAATGTCTATTATGTTCTATGTAAATAAGAAATAGCGATTCAGGACTTACGCAATTGTCATAAGCGGAAGGTTGGTGCGTGACACTTAAACCTCATTATTACGTTAAAAATTAGTCAAAGTGTCACAGCAACGGCAATAATGGGGGAAGAAAATCTATACCCCCCAACCACCTCCCCTACAAGAAAATATGCCTTTTTGCTAAGTCCCAGGATTAAAAGATGAAAGATGTGCTGTTAAATTATTTTTCATATTGATCGGGTTAAAACTAGATTTATGTAGGTAGATAGCTTAACTATTATATTGCCATCCAAATGTGACAGTAGAGTGACTTTTGAGCATGAAATACAATAGGAACAGTTCGATTCGTATAAAAACAGCTAAAATTATGATATTTGGCTGTTTATAAACAAAAAGTTTAACTTGTTAAAAAAATAGCTAATAATGCTTTTGCTTATAGGATTTCACAACCATAACAAATATATACAGGGAAATGTCAATTATTTTATGAAAATAATATTTTTATCTATATAAAAAATACTTTAGGCGTGTGTAGCAATACGTAAAAAGAATCCGAGTAAGGAGTGAGGATTTAATAATTAATTACGAATTATCTCCCCATCTCCCCTGCTGTTTTCTAGGTATCTTGTAATGTAGTTTTAGAAACGATTCTGGTCTTTTTCCGGTCTGCTTCTGAGAGTTCTTCTCCCGACTGCAAGCGGGTCGCATTCGTTTGTAAAACTGTTGCTGCACCCTTATCTCCCATTTGCAAAGCTGTTTTCGCTGCGGTTTGCAACATAGTAGCTGCACCAGCGCGATCGCCTTCTTGCAATTTGGCTTCTGCAAGCTGGGTTTGCCGATACTTGGCTAATGCTAAGATATGGGGCTGAACTTTTGGACTGATTGCAGGTTGGTATGCTTTAGCTACGTTAATTTCCACAGGGATAGTATCTGAAAGTAACCCCGTCATATTGCTTGCTGGGTCGTCGTAACGAACTTGTAATTGAGCAATAGTATAATGACCTTCAGGTAGCTGTCCTAAATAAATATTTGCTAAAACTGTTCTTTGACTATCCTTCATGATGTCACCCAAACGCACGGCAAAACGTCCGTCTGTTTCTTGCTGCACTGGTAGCTCGATAGTATCAGGAAATACTTGAGCGACGGGCTTGAGTTCTGCTAAGCGGATCTTAGGCATTAAGGAAAATAGCAGATAAGCATTGGTTAAACCAACAGTTTGAATGCGGTTAAACAATTGATTAAACTTATGTTCTGCTTCCTCTGGTTGTTCGATATGAGACAAACTACCACCACCAGCATCGGCGATTTGTTCGAGAACATCTTGGTTCCAATTATCTCCAAAGCCCAAGGAATTCAGGGTTAAGCTGTAATCCACAGCTAATTGAGCAAATTTGAGACAGCGATTATTATCACCGTGTTCGTTTTCACCATCAGTTAATAAAAAAGCTTGAGAAATTGCTTCCTTTTTACCCTTTGCCAATTCCTCAATTCCCAAACGCAAACCTTCATCAATCGAAGTGCCGCCATCAGCACTGAGACGGTTGATTTTTTGTTTTATACCTTCTCTATCTTCAATGATCTGATTGGGAACGAGTACCTTAGCGCGGTGATCGAAAACGACAATACTTAGGCGATCGCCATTTTTAAGTCGATCGACAATGCGGTTTGCGGCTTTTTTGACAGTTTCCAAAGGACGACCGTTCATGGAACCGCTATGGTCTAAAATCAAGCATAAGTTAAGGGGAACATTGCGATCAAGGTTTTCTACCTGAGCGGCTAGAGAAACTGCCAACTGACGTTGAGAGCTTGATTGATTGGCATCTAAATTGCGATCGTTTAGTTCGGGCAACAAGCTAACTTTCATAATTGGTTGCGGTTCCTTTCACGGGATATACATTATGTATAAATAACTCCAGGATGCAGTCGATTCGCTACGGAAAACTTCTGCATGAGTTCAATATCTTAAATCATATTCATAATCTTACTTGGTGAAAAACTAAATTAAAGGCAATTTGTAACCTTGATTCATATTTGATTTTTTCATGCGATTAATTGTATTCCGGCTCACTTTATAGCGTATCTTATGAGACCGGCTATAATTCCCCGATAATTGAAACTTAATTATTGATAAATCGATACGAAAAGCGATTGACGGGTAACTGAGAACAAGAAAATTTCCCTCGATTAAATCATTGGATTAATCCAACATCTAAAATCTAAAATCCAAAATCCCATAAAAAGCGAGAAATCCACACCTCCATAGTCCCTTGCATCGCGCTAGGATGTACTACAGTTAACAGCATGAATTTAGGCAACAGTTGAAAAATGGAAAATTCCCCCATCAAGGCTGTGCAAGCGCCTTATTACGGCGGAGATAATTATACTCGCACACCACCGCCGGATTTACCTTCTTTACTATTGAAGGAACGCATTGTGTATCTTGGGATGCCTCTGGTGCCTGCGGTTACGGAACTTATTATTGCCGAACTGCTTTATTTACAGTCAGATGACCCAGAAAAACCAATTAAAATTTATATCAATTCTACCGGAACTTCTAGTTACGGTGGCGACCCCGTGGGCTTTGAAACCGAAGCTTTTGCGATCTACGATACGATTAAATATATTAAGCCTCCCATTCACACAATTTGTATTGGTTCGGCAATGGGAATGGCTGCAATGCTTTTAAGTGCAGGTTCTAAAGGTTGTCGCGCCAGCTTACCTCATTCCACTATTATTCTGCACCAGCCAAAAAGCTACGCTCAAGGTCAAGCAACCGATATTCAAATCCGAGCTAAAGAAGTTTTGGCAAATAAGCGGACAATGTTAGATATTCTTTCCCTCAATACCGGGCAAACTACCGAAAGAATTGAAAAGGATATGGACCGCTTGTTCTACCTGACACCTCAAAATGCTGTGGAATACGGCTTGATCGACCGCGTGTTTGAGAAAGAAGAACTCGCCCATCCTGTAGCCGCAAGTATCCTTTAATCAAAGTAACCTCGGTTAAATTACTAATTTCGGCTTTATTCCTGCTCTAGTACTCGATCAAATAAAAACCGGGTAAGGGCAAATACAGGAACAGAGGAACGGGGTAAAAAAAGAACTTTATGCTATGTCCATAAACTGGCAAAGTTCCTTTGACGGAGTACTAGTCAACTATAAAACGGAGTTTTAGAATTATGCCTATTGGCGTACCAAAGGTTCCCTACCGGATGCCGGGGGAACAATATACACAGTGGATTGATATTTACAATCGTCTTTATCGCGAGCGGATTATTTTTCTGCCGCGAGATATTGATGATGAACTCGCTAACCAAATTGTAGCGGTGATGCTGTATCTGGATTCGGAAGATCCAGGTAAAGATATTTATTTGTACATCAATTCACCAGGTGGTATGGTCACTTCTGGATTGATGATTTTTGACACAATGCAGCACATCAAATCAGATGTCGTGACAATTTGCGTGGGTTTAGCTGCTTCGATGGGTTCGTTCCTACTTGCTGGTGGAACCAAGGGTAAGCGATTGGCGTTACCTCACTCGCGGATTATGATTCACCAACCTTCCGGTGGCGCTCGCGGACAAGCAACTGACATCGAAATTGAAGCCAGAGAAATTCTGCGGATTCGTCACCAGCTAAACGGCATTTATGCTGCTAATACTGGTAAACCAATCGAAAAAATTGAAAAAGACATGGATCGTGACTTTTTTATGTCCGCTGAAGAAGCTAAAGAATACGGTTTGATTGACAAAGTGATTGAAGATCGACCAGTTTAGTTTGGAAGAGGAGATGGGGAGATGGGGGGACAAGGAAATGGGGGACAAGAATAAATACTCCTAACTCCTAACTCCTAACTCCTCACTTTGATTATGTACGTTACGAACTTTAAATTAGAAGTTTAGTCTTTATCATTAGTAGCTTCAGCTTATCGCTGTAAACATACTATAATCAATCACTTACTTTACTTTATTCTTAAATCTAAAGTAAGCCGATCGCTGTTAAAAGTGCGCTCCGGATAGCTCGAAATGGATCTTTTAGATTGCTACCGTTTATTGGGTTTAAGGTCGGGAGCTTCTTTTCCCGACATCAAATCGTCTTATCGCCGTCTGGCGCAGCAATATCATCCCGATATTAACCCGAATGATGAAAGGGCCAAGGAAAAGTTTATTGCCTTAACTGAGGCATACAAATTTTTGTTGCAATTTATTCCGCCTCAAGAGCAAAGTTCGTATCAAAATGTGCCACAAGCGGTCGAAACGCCACAAAAAGAATCAAATCGGGTAGAGGAGACACCGCAGCGATCGCATTCACAACCATTGCGATCGCCATCTCAACAAGTACCAGAGCCACCTCATATTGCAGAAATTGAGCGACGTTTGAAGTGGAAAACTTACGAACAGCTACAGCAATTTTTAAAGGAAAGACGTTTTCCCCAAGCTATTGCGTTAGCGGAAGCTTTGATGGAACGTTTGCCTGCGGATGCTGAGGTTCGCCAGTGGTTAGCAATATCATATCAGCTTTGGGGACGGGCTTTAATTGTTGATAAACAGTTACTGAAAGCGAGAATTTACCTGAAAAAGGCTTTGAAGACTGACCCTAATAATAAGTCTTTGATTAACGAGGTAGAGCGCGATTTTAAGAAGTTAGAGCAGGTTTTTTAAGACTTTTTGCAAATTGGGTATTGAGAATAGTTGGGAGTTAGGAGTTAAGAATTATTTGTCCCCTTGTTTCTTCTTTCCTCTTTAAGAAAGTCCTCTTATCAAGAACCTACTTTTCTTGGAGATGAGTAATGCTCTATCAAACTATTTCCCTAACACATAGCAGCTACAGTAAAATTATTCTGGCAAAAGCGGTAATTATCTAGTATATTCTTACAGTCATTACAACCACTACACTTAAAGGAGATGCCACAAGATGCTACTTTCCCTGAAGTAATGAAGTGTCTCTATTTTTGATATAAGGTAAACCAATTTATCTTAAATTCTCAAATTGACTTCCTGTATATTTTCCGATTTTTTTTATAAACTTAAAAATCAAATTTCAAAAATCCTTATTATGCTCGTAATCCCAGCATTGACCATCAAGCCATACCCTACTATTATGATTTTTATTAGTATAATTGCATTCAGATTCACTCTCAATCCACGGAAGTGATGTGGCAAATGTATTTGATTGTGGAATAAAAGATGCAACGAAACTGATAGTGTAAGCTCCACTCACTAAGAATAAAATCCCATATACAGTACTAAAAATGATTCTACTCGGAGTCCAAAAACCAACATTAACTCTGTATTTTTTTAGTTTTGTAGAAGCTTTATATCTGGATTGCATAATCAAATACTCCTTCTTATTTGTGTTTATTTAAAAGTAATAATTAAAATGTTTTGACAAAAAAATTGAAATTGAAAAATTTGTAAACCTGTTTTTGATTTATGCATACATTGTCATAAAAATGTTACGCATTTGTCAGTCGGATAAGTCAGAGATAAAAGTCGGAAAAGTCGGGTTATTCTAACAGTCTGTAATATTACTCAGCGTAAACTTTTGGAGATCGAACTGGCTCGCCAAGCAAGTATAGACGCTTTAACAAACATTGCCAACCGCGATCGCTTTGATGAATATCTATTGCGAGAATGGCAACGTAGCGAGCAGGAAAAACAAACAATATCTTTAATTTTATGCCAAATAGACAATTTTGATGCAGGTCGAAAAAACCATGAATTCTTGATTAGAGTTGCCCTCACAATAAATAACTTTACCAAGAATACAGCTTGTTTTGTCGGACATTACAGAGAAAATCAGTTTGCCGTTATTTTATCTGATACTGATATTGATAGGGTATTTTCTATTGCTCAGTTAATACAAAGTGAATTTCAAAAATTGAATATGCCCCATGTAATTCAATTTAATGAAAATCTCACCGTGAGTATGGGTATTGCAAATATGATTCCTACAAAGCAGCTAGGATCTGAAGAGTTGATTATAGCGGCTGAAGCAATGTTAAGTGGCATCTGGGTATAAGCAAACGATTTAAAGCCATTTCATCTCTTCTTACCCTCTGCAAAAAAACGCAAAATGTGCTAAAATTGTACCAAATAATGGCGATTATTCAAGCATCATTTGGAATAATTTGGCTTATTTTCTAATTTAAGCCCTAAAATTTGCGATTTTTGGAGTTTTATAGGTTATGACCTACTCTCAGGAGCGGATAATCCCGACGGATCTGAGAAACGAGATGTCCAGGTCTTATCTGGAATATGCGATGAGCGTGATTGTCGGTCGCGCTTTGCCAGATGCCAGGGATGGTCTGAAACCTGTGCATCGTCGCATTCTCTACGCTATGCACGAATTGGGGTTGACGGCAGACCGCCCCTTTCGTAAATGCGCCCGTGTTGTAGGGGAGGTATTAGGTAAGTACCACCCCCACGGCGATACGGCTGTTTACGATGCTTTGGTGCGGATGGCGCAAAGTTTTTCGATGAGGTCGCCTTTAATTTCAGGGCATGGTAATTTCGGAAGTGTTGATAACGACCCTCCGGCGGCTATGCGTTACACTGAATGCCGCCTGCAATCTTTGACTACTGACGCTTTACTGCAAGATATCGAATCGGAAACTGTTGATTTTGCCGATAACTTCGACGGTTCGCAGCAAGAACCTACAGTTTTACCGGCAAGACTACCGCAGTTACTCTTAAATGGTTCTTCTGGGATTGCGGTGGGGATGGCGACTAATATTCCGCCGCATAATTTGGGAGAGTTGATTGATGGGTTAGTGGCGCTGATTCACGATCCGGAACTTACCGATCTTGACTTAAATAAATATATCCAGGGCCCCGATTTCCCGACTGGTGCTGAAATCCTCGGTACTTCAGGGATTAAGGAGGCTTACACTACCGGGCGCGGTTCAATTACCATGCGCGGGGTAGCTAGTATTGAGACTCTCCAGCAGCGGGGAAGACCGGATAAAGAAGCGATAATTATCACTGAGTTGCCTTATCAAACTAATAAGGCGGCATTAATTGAAAAAATTGCCGAACTGGTTAACGATAAGCGCATTGATGGTATTTCTGATATTCGCGATGAAAGCGATCGCGATGGAATGCGAATCGTAATCGAACTCAAGCGCGATGCTTATCCCCGCGTGGTTTTAAATAATTTATACAAGTTAACGCCACTGCAAGCAAATTTTGGCGCGAATATGCTTGCGTTAGTGAATGGAGAACCCATTCTACTGACATTGAAGCGGTTTTTACAAGTTTTCATCGATTTCCGCATCGAATCAATTACCAGACGCACGCGCTATGAATTGCGGAAAGCGGAGGAAAGAGACCATATTTTACAAGGTTTATTAATCGCTCAGTCCAGTTTGGACGAGATTATTGCCTTGATTCGTCATGCTGCGGATGCACCGACAGCAAAGGGAGAATTAATTAGTACCTATGGGTTGTCAGAAGCGCAGGCTGATGCAATTTTGCAAATGCAGTTGCGACGATTGACGGCTTTAGAAGCTGATAAAATTCGTTTAGAGCATGATTCTTTGCAGGTTCAAATAACTGATTTACAAGATATTCTGGCTCGCAGAGAGCGAATATTAGAAATTATTGAAACCGAAGTTAAGCAGTTAAGAGAAAAACACGCTACACCCCGCCGCACGGTAATTACCCATAAGGAAGGGGATTTAGATGATATAGACTTAATTGCCAATGAAAAGGCGATAATTTTATTGACCGAGCAAGGTTATCTCAAGCGAATGCCGGTTAATACCTTTGAAGCGCAAAGCCGCGCTACTAGAGGAAAAGCAGGAGCGAAGGTAAAAGATGATGACAACATCGAGCATTTCTTAACTTGCTGCGACCATGATAGCATTTTATTCTTTAGCGAACGCGGTGTAGTTTACTGCTTGAGGGCTTATCAATTACCCTTGGGTTCCCGCACCAGCAGGGGTACGCCTATTGTACAAATGCTGCCGATTCCTAGAGAAGAAAAAATTACCTCAATCGTACCCGTAAGTGAATTTACCCAAGATGAATATTTGGTAATGCTTACTAAAGGTGGCTACATCAAGAAAACTGCTTTAGCTGCGTTTAGTCATATTCGTGCTAACGGTTTGATTGCGATTTCCTTGGAAGAAGGTGACGAATTGCGCTGGGTACGTCGTGCGAAAGCTGAAGATAGCGTAATTATCGGTTCTCGGATGGGTATGGCAATTCATTTCCGCTGCACTCACTCACAATTACGTCCTTTGGGTAGAGCCACTCGTGGAGTAAGAGCCATGAAGTTGCGTAAAGGTGGTGACGAATTGGTCGGAATGGATATTCTTCCATCTGACATTCTTAACAACATAGTACCAGCCGAAGCTGAAACTGAAGCAATTGAAGTTGAAGCAACTGAAGTTGAAACTGAAGCAATTGAAGTTGAAACTGAAACTGAAGCAATTGAAACCGAAGATGTAGAGAATGCTGAAGTTATAGAAGTCGCGGATAACAGTAGTTCCGGACTTTGGGTGTTGGTTATTACTACGGGAGGATATGGTAAACGGGTACCAGTTGGACAATTCCGCTTGCAAAACCGTGCCGGACAAGGCTTAATGGCAACAAAGTTCAAAAACCGTAAAACTCAAGACCATCTAGCAACTTTACGCATTGTTAGTGAAGACAACGAAATCATGATGGTGACGAGTCGCGGTATCATTATCCGGCAGGCAGTAAAAGCCATTTCCGTTCAATCACGTTCTGCAACTGGAGTACGGGTACAGCGTCTTGATGACGAAGACTTTATTAACGGAGTCGCAGTAGTTCCCGCTGATAATGGTGAAGAATCAGAAGAATTATCGGATGAAGATACAGTTCTTACTGAAATTGGTGAGGATGTACCAGATGGAGATACAGTTCTTACTGAAATTGGTGAGGATGTACCAGATGGAGATACAGTTATTGCTGAAATTGGTGAGGATGCATCAGATGGAGATGTTCTAGAAGCAGTAGATGAGGCTGTAGAAACAGAAGAATAAATACCGTTTGGTGATTTCTTAACCATTAATAACGTAAAATCCCCCCAACCCCCCTTATAAAAGGGGGGCTTCGTGTAATTACTGATGAAATCTAAAATTTTTACCAAATTCGTAACTCGCAACTCAAAACCGATAATCGCTTTAATAAGTGGGATTGCAATGGGTTTAACCGTTGCTCCTGTTGGAGCTTGGTTTTTAGCGTGGTTTGCATTAATTCCTCTATGGCTAATAGTTGTAACTCCAAAAAAAACCTTCCCCCCCTCTCCCCCTCTCCCCCTCCCCCCCTCTCTCTTATGGGGTCTGGGTTATCACGGAACAGCTTTGTATTGGATTACCGGACTTCATCCTTTAACTTGGTTGGGTGTCCCGTGGTTGGGAAGTATTGCGATCGCATTATTTGCTTGGCTTTTCATCTCCTTTTGGGGAGGTATATTAGTTATGCTTTGGGCTAAGTTAATGAGCATATTTTCAACTCAAAATAGTTTGACTCGCGTCCTTATTGGTACAGCTATTTGGTGTGCTTTAGAAAGAGTTTGGAGTGCGGGACCTTTATGGTGGACTTCGCTTTCTTACACGCAGTCACCGCATAATCTAGTAATTTTACATTTGGGTCAAATTTCGGGACCCACAGCGGTAACAGCGGCAATAGTTGCAGTCAACGGGTTAATAGCATTCGCTTTAATTGCTCGCTTTTCTGCTCAAGATCATCAAGAAAAATATCACACAAACAAGACTTCTCAGCGATTGGGAGTCATTGCGATCATATTATTTATTTCTCTACATTTAATTGGTTTCGGTTTGTATTCTCGTCCTTTGTCACAACCGTCGGAAACCGCTTTAAAAGTGGGAATTGTCCAGGGAAATATCCCGAATCGAATTAAGTTTAAGCCCCAAGCCAATCAGCGCATTCTCAAAAATTATACCGAGGGTTATTTGAATTTAGTAAGTCAAGGTGTGCAAGCAGTTTTAACTCCAGAAGGTGCATTACCGTTTTTTGAAGATGAAATAATCCGCAGTCCCTTCATTACAGCAGTGCGGGAAAAAGGCGTTTTGGCTTGGGTTGGAGGTTATAAACGTCAGGGAGAAGGTAGATATACCAATAGTTTATTTACTTTTACTGGTATTGGTGAAATTTACAGCCATTACGATAAAGAAAAGCTGGTACCTTTGGGAGAATATATTCCTTTTGAAAATATTTTAGGCGGTATTATCAATCGATTATCTCCGATAAAAGCAAAACAAATACCGGGAAAATCAAACCAGATTATTAAAACACCTTTTGGTAATGCGATCGTTAGTATATGTTACGGTTCAGCTTTTGCGGAACAGTTTCGCAATCAAACCGCAACAGGTGGGGAGTTTATTCTTACGGCTTCTAACAACGACCCTTACAGTGCAGCAATGCAATTTCAGCATCACACCCAGGATATCATGCGAGCCATAGAAAACGATAGATGGGCAGTGCGAGCTACGAATACCGGATATTCAGCATTTGTCAATCCTCACGGTCAAACATTGTGGATATCGGGACATAATACTTATGAAACTCACGCGGAAACCATTTATCGGCGAAAAACACAAACTTTATATGTGCGTTGGGGCGATTGGTTGTGTTGGGTTTTGTTGGGATTGAGCTTTGGGCTTTGGGCTTTGGGGAGGAAAAGTTAGGAGCTATTCTCGTTACAAGGCTCTGCCTTGTAATGCATTGATTAAAGGCTCTGCCTCAAGTATAAATTGGAGGCGGAGCCTCTCAGCATGGGTTCCCAGCCAGAGGCTAGGAACTAGTTAGGAGTTATTCTCGTTACAAGGCTCTGCCTTGTAATGCATTGATTAGAGGCTCTGCCTCAAGTATAAATTGGAGGCGGAGCCTCTCAGCATGGGTTCCCAGCCAGAGGCTAGGAACTAGTAACTCCTAGTTCCTAACTATTCTCCCTTACACATGGGGTTTCACCGGAATTTGGAGGGTCTGAAAACACTGCTAATGTGTTGTATTCGGGAGTTCCTTGTTGATAAAGTATTCGGAATGCATAGAGTCTTTTTTTACCATTACCTTCTGTAATTACCGTTAAAAGTGTATTGTCGGTATTAGGAAGTCCGGGAATATCAAGTTTTTCGATTCTTCTCAGGTGAATTACATTGGCTGCGGAATCTTCGCAATCTCCGGTGTCAGCGTCTCCACCGAATTGCACGCACATCGGACCATCAAAATCTAGAGTAACTTGTGATGGGTCATCCAACCAAACTTTTTTTATGGTTTCTCCTGCGGGAATAAAGCTTAAATTTGTACCTTGTTCGTACCAAACTTTAATATTAGGAATTGCACCTCCCAAACCTTGAGCTTGACAGGAAAATATTGAACGTAAAACGGCGTTATTTGCGAAAACACTACTTGCCATTAATATGCTGGTTGCGGAGAAGATTAAGGAAGTTATGGGGAAATTGAAAGGTTTTTTCATGAAGGGATGAAGGGATGGGGGGACAAGGGGATGGGGGGATGGGGGGAAAATAATTCTAAATTTTTAACTCCTAACTCCTAACTGGTTGGTGAGCAAGTCGTTCCACTAACTCCTAACTCTTAACTCTTAACTCCTAACTTTTTATAATTCCGTTTCTTGATTCACAAATATTTCAACTTCTTTACCTGGAGGTAGAAACCAAATGTTTGTTTTACGGGACATTTCAGACATAGCACGTTGATTGCGGCGGGTAATTTGCGGAATTACGGTTTTCATTCCGCCTTCTAATATACCGGCAGCCATGTCTGGATTACGGTTGACATTAGTAACGGCTATGGTGCCATTCTCGCCGGTAACTACTTCGGATTCGGTACGATTGATTAATTCTGCGGCTTTCCCAAGTCCCCCTAAAGCAAATAATCCCGCATCCATCAGAGCCATAGATGAATTACTGCCACTATATTGCTTAGCTATTAACGGTTTACCACTTTTGCCGCGAATCATCAGTACGTTTTGGGATACGCTTTTTTGCGCGAGTTGACCGTTTTCTCGCATCATAATTTTGACTATTTCTAACTGCATTAAGCCATTTTCAGAAATAGAGTTAATTTTGGTTAATATTTGGCTTCCTATAGGTAGCGCTACTGTACCATCTGCGGCTTTCAAAGGTTGCTTCAAACTCATTACATAAACATTATTGTTTTCGCTATCTCCTCGATCTGACTTGGTAGTTTCACCGTAGATTGCTGTAGTTAATGTTGCTCTCGCGCTGCTCCCAACTAAGACTGTTTTCGGATTTCTTCTGACTGGTTGTGTGATCGCGGTTCGTGTTTCTCTAATCGGCTTGGTTGGGGTTTCTTTGTCCTTAACATCTCTAGCAACTTCGACTTGAGGAGATGTCCGATTGCTAACAGTCTGTTTTTCGTTGAGAGAAACCTGTCCGTAACTACCTAATTTTGCTAATCTTGTCCATTCTTGTAGGGGGTTGGGTTGTGGTGGGACTATTTCTACTAATGGCTGCGGGGTCGGGATGAGTGCTGGGGGTGCTGGTGGTAATACTGATAATGGCTTTGGGTTGGTTCTTTTTGCTACTGGTTGGAATACTTTTGGCGATCGCGGTTGTTGAGATATTTGCGGTACTTTAACAATGCGGTCAACTGTGACTATTTTAGGTACTTCAACAATGCGTACCGCCGGTGTTTGAGGTCTGCGACGAATCATAGACATGGATGCGTCACGGGGGATGGTTTGCGGTTGAATTTCGGGAGTCGGGTTGGCTGCAATACGGGGTGCTGATGGTATAGGTTTAACCATTCTCAATTTTTGCTGTGCAGTTTTTACCGCTTCGAGTTGCTCAGAAAGTGCAAGTTTGGTTTTCAACCCTTCGACTTGTTCTTCTAATTGTTGCTGACGGGGTTTGGTTTCGGGTTGCGGTGTGGTTGGTCTGACGATCGCATTTTGTGTGGGTTTTGAATTGTCGTTACTCATGATTTTAGATAAAAATCCACCAGCAAACATAACTACAGTTAAAGTTGCAGCACCGACTAAACCGGCTTTTGCGAAGGGATTTGCGGAAAGTGGCTGTGGAGTAACGCTTGTGGGTTCATCTGGTTGGATTACATCTGTTGATGGTTCCATTTCTATTTCTGCGGGAGTGGATTCATCTAAACCAACCAGTTTTGCCATCCGCATTTCCCATTCGGTCAGTCCGTCGCTATTTGGGGATGATGTTGATTTAATCATGATAGGGAATTGGTAATTGGGAATTGGTAATAAAATTAATTAAAATTTCAACTTTAATTAAGATTCAGGTAAATTAAAAATTACGATATTTTTAAATATTTTTAAATTTTTTGATCGGAACAACTTTTATCTTCAATGTCACAGATATTATAAATTTGCATTCTGGCTTCTCCGAGTCGGTAAGCTGCTAGATTTAAAGGAGTTGGGATGTTGGGTAGAGAATTTACCTCATCTGTAACTTCAACTAAAATTTGTTTGTTAAAGGGAATTGACTTTCCTAAATTATCTCCACGACTGAAAATTAGACGATTAGCAAAAATTTCAACTTTCCATTTACCTTCGGAAATAACCTCCGGTTGAGAAATCTTTTGAATGACCAAAACGTTTTCTTCAGGACTTTCTAATTCAAAGTTATTAAATCTTTCAGTAAATTCACGTTTAAAATCATTTCTTAATAATTCCGAAGTAACATTCCAAACTACCGTTGATGATTGTTTTTGCGACCAAGTTAACATCAAAGTCATGCTTTCACCGATAAAACGGCGAATTGTTTGGCGATCGCGTTCTAAATTATTTTTAGCATCAGCGGTGATAACTCGTCCATCTGCTAACTGTACCAAAATTTGGGGTACAGATTGACGCTTAACTTGCTGTAACATTCTGCCGTGAAACATTAGTAAAAGCAAAGTGAATAAATGCAAGCTTAATGTTCCGATCGCGAACAAGGGGACGATATTAGTTTGATTTTTATCTGTATTAAAGGTTTGCATTGAAAATTGGGAATTGGGAATATAAAAATTAAAAAATGTTTTCGATACTAAAAGCAAAAATTACAGCAGTTTGTAATCCCTGCTCCCTTATAACGATATGTCCTGTACTTCACTCAAATAAAATCGACTGTAATTATTAAAACCATAGGATTATCGCCGATTTTGACAGCGATTGAATCCGTCTGTAGCTAGATTGTCATAGCGATCGGTTAAGCATAATTCGCGAATTTCGTAAATTTCTAATTTATCGCTGCGAGTTGCATAAATTGCTTGTTGTAGATCGGTAAGATTATCTGTAATAGGGTAATCAAAGCTATCTATTGCTTGTACGAAAATATCTTTATTAAATGGTGTAACTATTTGTTTTTCATCTCCACGTTTTTGAACCAAATTTGCTACTATTCCTATCCTCCATTTACCCGGTTCAATTTGTTGCGGAGGATAAGTTCTAGTAATATTTAACTCTGCTAATATTGCTTGGCTAGAATTGCTCGAAAAAACTTCTGGTGGAGTCAATTCTGCTACCGTACCTAAAAAACCTTTGCGGAAATCTTCTGAAAAAGCAAAGCTAGATATCCAACTACTTGTAGTAACTTTTTTACTTCCACCTTGGGGTGTTTTAATTGATATTCCTAAGTCTTTTTTGGGGTTAGTGGCTTGATTTATGTTTTGTGCGGGTAATTTCCCCGACCAGTTAAACATTGATATCATCGTTTTACTCACGAATTCGCTAATTGCTTCGGGTTTTTGCTGCAATTCGTCCCTATTATTTACAGGTTTTCCGTCAATTAATTGTACAAAAGTCGGAGGTTTCTGTACACTTAATTGACGAATAGTCAAGCCCTGAATGATTAATAAAAGTAAAGTTAATAAATGTAAACCAAAACTAGCAACAGTAAAGGTTACTAATAGATTTCCCTTTCGTTTTCGTTTTTCTAGCAAACGCACCATGAGCGGAATTTTGGATTTTAGATTTTAGATTTTGGATTGAGAGTTAGGAGTTTGGGAACAAATATTTATTTTTAGTACCCCACCACATTAATTTTGATGGAGAAGAAATTAGTCTCTGGGTCTCGCTCCCTGGTGGTAGCTAGATGTAAATACTACAGGATTTTTCATAAATTTGAATAAATGATAAATTTAAATTGAGTAAATTTTTAACTTATAACTCCTAATTCTTAACTCATAACTCATAACTCCTCACTCCTAACTTATCTTAAACTCTTTCTTTAACCCAAGAAGCGGTATTACTAATAGCGTTAAATACTGCAAAACCTCCTGCTGCGGCTGTTATTAAAGATAGAATTGGGGCTAATATTCCCAGAAAGATTATAAACCACATCAAGTCAGGATTTGTATTAGAGTTTTGACCGGGACCGTTAACAATTACTGCTGCTGTTAATATGGCAATAATATTGAAAGAAATTTTGGCAATTCCCAGAGAGAAAAATCCGGTCAACCACGCAAAAACAGGTTTACCTGCTACTGGTAATAAAGAACCTCCTACCGCTAAAGGTCCTAAAGCTGCTATGAGTAACATTGTGGCTTCTATCAAGTTTTGAAACGCTGACTGTAGGGAAATTAAAAAGTTTTTGATAGTTACTTGGACGCTGGAACCAATTAAGGAATTAAATGCTTGCTCCGATAAAACACCAGTTCCTAAAGTAATTTGATTTACTTGATTTTCTAATCGATTTATCCAAGGTTTATTTCCATATAAGTTTCTATATTCTTGCCATAAGGTATCAATTTTTTCTGTAGCTTTAGTAAAACACTGTCTTTGTTGTTCCCCATTTAAAGATTGACAAGGACGTAAAAAAGCTCCCACCACATCTTCAGCAACGCTCATATTAATTGCTTGCTGGTAAGTTTGGTTGATATCGGCTGATTCTACTACTTGTTGATTAATCCCATTAAGAAAATTTCGTACTCCCAAAGTTAAATTTGATAATACGGTTCCATTGCCAGTATTAGTTAAAAATAATACTACTACAAAAGGCCAAATTAAACCCGATATGGGGCGAGAATAATCGTTGTTTATAGTATCTTTTAACCATTGCGTCATAAATATTAGTAGAGTTCCAACCGCGAAAAACACACCTAAATTAGTTAGCGCTCCATATAGATTATCATTAGTATTATTTTGCAACAAATCTACCCATTGTTTATCCCAACCTTCAGCAATACTTTGGACTGTAGTTGCACCATCTTTGATAATTTCGTTGATACCGATTTGTGCTATTAGCATCTTGGGATTTTGGATTTTAGATTTTGGATTTTTGACCCTCGTTACAAGGTTCTACCTTGTAATGCATTTAAAGAAGGCTCCGCTTTCGGTTACACTGGAGGCAGAGCCTCTAAGATATGCATTTCTAGGCTGAGCCTAGAAACGAGTTAAATCTTCTTTTACTCTTAACTCCTAACTCCTAACTCCTAACTCCTAACTATTTCTTCCTCCCTATCAAATCAACTTGAGAAGTGGTTCTTAAAAGTCTTGCTGCTTCTGCGGATGCATTAACTCTTCTAGCACGATTTGATTCTTCGATTTCTTGAGATATATTGGCTAAATTCAAGTTAGAATATTGCAAGGTTTGATGTAACTGTATTGTTTGAGCTAGATTTTCTCCAATCATTTTTGATTGTTCGCTTTGTATTTGAATGCTTTGTGATTGCAATTTAATTAATTCTGATTGATTTTGATTGAGTAAGGATGATGCTGGGTTAAGACTACTACCCAATTCTGTAACATTATCTAATAGATTGCTAGAACTTTCTCGTGCATCTCTGGCTATTTGTGAAGTCCCATCGATGGATTTATCAATATTTTCCAGTTTGATTCTCGAACGTATTTGCGCTTCTTCACCTAAAACCCCTACCGCAACACCACGAGTAAGTTTTCGATCAACTTCATTTCCAACTAATTTAGCGTTGACCGCTGGATTATTCTCAAAATTATCTGACAGCGAATAAACTGTGATATCGTCGTTTAAACTTTTCCTCACAGCAACGGGATTGGGAATATTTAATTCTCCATTAAAGCTGCTAATTGCCGTTTGAGTCTCTGATTCCACTGGTTGTAATGTATCTGATATATTATCTTTTAAATAATTTTGTAAATCTATAGCGTAATTTTGAAAATCACCCCAAACGTTGCCTAGTTGAGCGATTGCTGGCATTGTTATTAATGTAAGTAAAACTGTAAAAAAGATTGTTTTTTTCATTGGTTCCTCAAAGAAGCTACTAATTGACGAGCAAATGCGGAAATTGCTTCATATTTATCTTCATAAGTTTCCATAAATTGATTTCTCGCTGTTTGTTCATTGGGATTGTTCGCAACTACTGCTAATTGTTCGTAACCGGGATAGTACCGGCAAAAACTATAAATTCCGTTGTCGTCTAACAACCATTGACTGTAAATTCCTTCTTTACGAGGGAAGAAACTTTCTGATGCATTACGACTAATTATGTCACGAGGATATTTTAAAATACTTTCAAAACTATCAACTGCAACTGGCTGAATTCTTCCGATTAATCTGGTTGTCAAGTTTTGTAAAATCTTTGATGCTGCTTTGGATTTGGCGATCGTATCTGGGTCTTGGGCTGATAGAATAACTCTAATCCCAGCCTTTGCACCATTCGCGCAAATTCTTCCTACTAAATCAGCAATTTGGTCAAATTCAAACAAAATCGGCGCTTCATCGATGAAAAATATCGATGCTGGACTACTCAAAGCTCTTCTTAATGCTGCCGAATAGGCACTTAAAGATAATACCGCAGCATCTTCGCTATCTGATAAGTTTCTCAGGGCAAATACTAAAAGTTGTGCATCAGTGGGAAAACTCGATGGTGCGGATATTGCTTGTCCCACACGACTCGATAACCAAAATCTCAACCGTAAATCTATCTGACTCAAAGCATCTTCGACTCTTCTACCTTGGGTTTCCAAATTTAAATGTTCTGGTGAACAAAATGTGAGAAAATCTTTCAAGGTGGGCGTTTTTTGCCAAGCTGTAGATCCAAAACCATGTGCGATCGCATTCTCATACCTCTTCCTAATCCCTTCGTCGTTGAAAAATGCATTCAGCGCTAAGTTAATTACCGATCGCACTGTTTGAGTTAATAGCTGACTTTCCCCTGATGAACCCAAAATCATCGTCATCAAGGCTGATTCTAAAAAACCAACATAATCGTTAAATCGATCTTTCTGCTGTTCATAACTCAAAGCTCGCAAATCTGGCTGTTCAAACAGATTGTTCGATTGTTTAGAAATATCGAAATAAGCTCCCCAATCTTCCATGAATTCCGTGTAATCGGTGAAGGTGGAAGTACCGTCGGGTTTGGGAAAATCTAAAGCTACTACAGGAATATTATGCGCTAAAGCTTGAGTTAAAATTCCCGAAACTAATACCGATTTACCAGCACGAGTTGTTGCGAATAAAGCTAAATTTTTATGCTGATTAAATAAATCTAACTGTATCGGAGTTCCCCCTTCTTCCGCAATTAACTCAAAACCTTTCCCGTCACCTTCCCTAGTCTTCACCAAAGGAATCAAACCAGGTACCTCGTTAGTTAAATAAAGCTGACGACGGTTAAAAGGTTTCGCTAATAAACCTTCCCAGACAATCGGTAAAGTTTGCAGCCAAATTTTCCAAGCGTATTCAGTTTCTCGAATAACTTGTGCTGGACGTTGAAAACAATTTTCAATATATCTTGTCGCTTCATCCAACTTTTCTACGCTGTCGCGATGTACTAAGATGGCGATACTTGTGTAAATTGGTACAGCACCCTCATATATCTGTTCTTGCGCTGCTACCGACTTCCTCAACTTCATTTGAGCGCCGACATCGATGGTTTTACTCTTCTCTTCAGCTAACCTTGCCGTCATGTTAGATTGCTTCAAAACCCTTTGCAGAGTGGTTTTCACAAAAGCTGGATTCGCCGCACTAAGTTGACAAAATATCTCCGTATCAACAACAGTTTCCCTCGCAATCAATTCCCAAAGGTAGCGTAACTGCGATGATTTATTTTGCCAACCTCCGGGTTTTTCCAGAAAAGTCAACAAACCAACGTATCGATTATTAACGTTAACCCAACTGCGATCGGCACAGGGGACATTTTTTTCCATCAACAAAGTTGTACTGTGGAGGTTGTCAATTAACAACTTGGTACTGGCTAAATCCGAATAAACCTCTTCATGCAATCCCCTGTCATCCAAAGTAACCAGTTGAGGAATATTGATCGGTTGAGTATCGTTAAACCGTCTCCAAATATCACCCCAAAGTTGGGTTGCATTCATGGGCTTAATATCCAACCCCATTTTATTAGATAAAATCTGTTCCCAACGACGAAAACCTTGTTTATAAGCGCTTTTAACCACAGTTTCAATGCGTTGATGCTGGGTCGCAGTTAAATCTCCCTTAAATTTCAACCACCACTTTTCACCTTTAGCTAACAGCCTTTCGATCCAATCATCGGTATTTGTACTATCGGGTTCAACCGTATAAGTAACGTAAATTCGTAAAAATTTCGGCTTGCGAATACCGCTTTGAGTTAATTCTTTGACCCTAGCACGTTCAGCCATCAATAAATATTTAATATTCGGTGAAGCAGCTTGTTTAATTAAACTTGCCAATTCCTGCTGTCGTTTATTTTCCGAAGTAAAGGAACCCAAATGAAACGTCAGTTTTTCACCAAAAGGTATATCTTTTAACCCAGCTTCAATATTATTGCAAATAGTATCAATTTGTTCGGGTCTTAAAGTCGTGTGAATCCCCCGACAATCGAAACCAAAAACGAAACAAAAACTATCTTTCTGATTAGGTTTATTTAAAACATAAGCACCAACATCCCGACCATCGAGAGATATCCTTAACATCGTTGCTAGATGTAAAGCATCCTCAAAAGGAGTTAATCGAACCGTACTACCTGCGACGTTTGCGACGCTTTTCTTGCCGATTTTTGGCTTCATGGGTTACTTCTAAAAAGCTTTGATAGCGTGCAATTCCCCTCGTCCAGGTAGGAACACCAATAAACTTGCTTAAAAACCGCCAACTTCTACCACCCGTTAATATCCACCAAGTAGCCATTCCCCAACCAGCAATCAAAACTGTCCACAACCACTTTTGGAAATCATCTTTAAAAAGACCTCCGAAAATTCCATTAACAATAAAATAAGCAGCCAAAACAATTACCATCCAAGGAAATATTTGGTCTGCTGGAAGTGGTCCTAAAGAAGGTTGAGTTCCTAAAATTTGATTTACTGGTCTAAATTCTTTATCCATTTTTCAATTATCAATTATTAATACTTCATTGATACTTGATTTACTTGCCAATAATAAAACCAGTTAATACATCGGCAATTGTGACAGCAACCACGACTAATAAAGGAGTTCTAATAATACTTTGCCAATCTTCATCTTTACGAACTGCATTCACTACACTAATTAAAGAAATCGCAATGTAAAGTAGGAAAAGCGCTCGTAACACGTTAAATACTAAACTAACAGCAGTTCTAGTACCCGAATCCGTGGAACCTTGAGTTAAAGTATTCTGGAAAAAGTCTTCAGCTTTTCCGAAAAATTGCGCTTGGGCGGGTGCTGCAAAATAATCTAACCAAAATGCAGTTAAAATAATTGCGATCGCGATTATTTGCAGTCCGATTAATTGACGCTTTGGTAAATTAAACCTCCACGAAATTTGCTGTATTACTACTGCAATTAAACTGCCCAAAAGCAAGCAAAATACCAGCATCGGACTGTGTAAACTAATAGCGCTTAAAAAAACCGTACAGGCGATTAAGAATGGTACGGATTCTGTTAAAATAGCGCGGCAATTATTCATTACCTCAATCAAGTTACAAGACGCTTTGCCCACCTTATTAGTTAAAGCTTTAAAAAAACTCTGAAGAACAATTTCTGCACCCATTCGCTTTATTCCCGTCAATTTATAACAGATGTCTAGATAGATTTCTGCTAAGTTGCGATCTTCTCACAATTTAACATCAATTTCTCCGATTTTTTTTCATCAAGATTAAATAAAATGTTTTTATTTTAAAATTCTTTAATCGAATTATACTACAAACTTTTCGTAAATGATTTACAAAAAACAATTTATAAAAACATTTTTTATTTATAAATAGTTTTAATTCAAGTATACTCAAATGCGCTTATAGTCAATCTTCTGCAAGGATGATTTTTCGATTTATGTAGAGACTGGGAACGCTGAAACGAGGGGATAAAAAGACAAATTAAAAGGGAAGCTGAATGTATAATTATTAACTTTATCAATTACCAATTACCAATTATTTTTGATAACTGATAATTGATAATTGAATCTACCGTCTCATAAAACGGCTAGCTAATCCCATCGCATCGGAAATGTCTACATCACCATCCCCGTCAGCATCGAGGAAACTATTAAGAACCGAATTTCCACCAGATTGAGGATTTTGAGAACTAGCACCCGACTGCAAAAACTTCAATACTAAAGGAACCAACACAGGTAACATTTGTAGAGCCATATTTGCATCCAACCCAGTACGTTGTGAGATGGCTTGAGCCACCTGCTGTTGCATAGCCCCAGAGAAAAGAGAATTTACAGCTTGAGAATTGGGAGAAGTACCGCTAAATTGGTCTACTATAGATTGTGTTTGTTGTTCGCCTTGAGTAACTCGCTTTTCTTGTAAAGAAGAGCGGACGAAATTTCCGACAATTCCCATAGCAGACTGCATCGTGTTCGAGTCAGTACCGGCATTGCCGCTCAACTGCTGCACGGTATTGAGAATACCACCGATTTGATCCATACTGCCTTGGCGATCGGGGCTGTTAACCGCATTAAGAACTTCATCAAATAATCCCATAGCCTTGTATCTCCTGATTATCAAAAAGTGCCTTCATGTTTATATTAGATAAAAAGAATCATTAATACAGGTCAAAGGTTAGGAGTTGCAGGATTATGGATTTTGGATTGAAAATCTTCTATTAATAGGGAACAGGTAACAATTCCCAATTACCAATTCCCATTGCCCAATGCGCCAAATACCTTTATCACGCTTAATTACGTTAATTGTCGGTTTAATTGTCATCCTCGGGCTTAGCTTGTGGTTGATAGACTCGCTATCTCGACTTTACTGGCAATTGTCTTATTCCCCATTATTGGGTAATTTACTACTGTTTTTGCTGGTTCTTCTAGTTGCTGCTTTAATTGCAGCCTTTGTTTACTATGCTTTAAAAATCCAATCTGGCGAACAGCGACGTAGCAATCGTAACCGTCCAACAATTAAACTTCCTGAAAAGAAAACCGAGACTGCTTCTACGACTTTATCTGCTGTGCGTCAGCAGGTTGCTCAAATTCAAGATGAAGTTTCTCGCCAAGCTTTACTCAGTAAATCCCGCGAAATTGAAGCAAATTTATCACGCGGTGAAATTCAGGTAGTGGTATTCGGTACCGGAAGCGCGGGGAAAACTTCGTTAGTAAATGCCGTGATGGGGCGCATGGTAGGTAAAGTTGATGCTCCGATGGGAACTACCACAGCAGGGGAAACTTATTGTTTGCGTCTCAAGGGGATGGAGCGCAGAATTTTGATTACCGATACACCGGGAATTTTGGAAGCTGGGATTGCGGGTACGGAAAGGGAACAGTTAGCTAGGGAATTAGCCACGAGCGCCGATTTATTATTATTTGTAGTCGATAACGATTTACGACGCTCGGAATACGAACCTTTAAAGGCATTAGCGGAAATTGGTAAACGATCGCTGCTGGTGTTAAATAAAACCGATTTGTATGCCGAAGAAGATACTCAAGTTATTTTAGCCAAACTGCGGCAGCGAGTGCGCGGCTTTATTGCTACAAATGATGTTGTTGCGATCGCCGCTAATCCGCAGGAGGTAGAGTTGGAAAACGGCGATATTTTCCGTTCCGAGCCAGAAATTATACCGCTGTTACGACGGATGGCAGCAATTTTACGGGCAGAAGGTGAAGATTTAGTGGCAGATAATATTCTTTTACAATCAATAAGATTGGGAGAAGAAGCCAGAAAACTCATTGATACTCAACGTCGTCGGCAAGCCAACAAAATTGTAGATCGTTTTCAATGGATTGGTGCGGGAGTAGTTTCGGTAACACCTTTACCGATGGTAGATTTACTGGCAACTGCTGCGGTAAACGCTCAAATGGTAGTAGAAATTGGGCGGATTTACGGTTGTGAGTTAAATATGGAAAGGGGAAGGGAATTAGCGCTTTCCTTAGCGAAAACTTTGGCGAGTTTGGGTATAGTTAAAGGTGCTTTACAGTTAGTTTCCACAGCGCTACAGTTAAACGTTGCTACCTTTATTATAGGTAGAGCAATTCAAGGAGTAACGGCAGCTTATTTAACTAGAATTGCGGGTAAAAGCTTTATTGAATATTTCCGTCACGATCAAGATTGGGGTGATGGAGGAATGACGGAAGTTGTTCAGCAGCAGTTTAAGTTAAATCGTCGGGATGAGTTTGTCAAAGCGTTTATATCGGAGGCGATCGCGAAGGTTGTTAAACCGTTGACGGATCGTAAGGAAGTGGTTGAGGAGATGGAGGAGTAGGGGATTGGGAATGGGGTATGAGAAATAATCATTTATCCGGCGGTTGAAACCGCTTCTACACAGGCAAAACCCACCTGCGTGGGTTAATTTTACGTGAATTTTATTTTTCCCTCTCCTTAACAAGGGGAGGGTTAGGGTGGGGTTTAAATTAAATTCTAATAAACTCTACCTGATAAACATCAAATGTCTTATCGTAGGTAATAATTTTCATTTTTTCGCAGATTGCTTGGGCGATTATAATCCAGTTAGTAGGTTGGGTTAGACACGTTTAAGAATTTAGCTTGTAACGAGAATTTTTTGATCGTGTCGTAACCCAACATCGTGATGATGAAAAATATTAAGAAGAAGAATGTTGGGTTACGGTTCAAATATAAATTATTCGCTCTAAACTTACCTACTCGTGAACCTAACCCAACCTACAAGCTTCAGCAATAATTACGTCTTCCCCTGCTAAAACAGCTTCGATTAATTTAGAAAGATTAGTTTTAGCTTCATAGATATTAGTAATTCGCATTTTTAGACTTAGCTAAACTTAGTTTATTCTAGCTTGTAATTCGGATAGGAAGGAAGTTGTTGAAGAGATGGAATAATGATTTACTTAATTTTCGATATAAGCAGATTTAAAAATTTCTTCGGCAGTCAATTTTAAATCTGGAAAAGATTTTAATTTAACTACCTCATCATCTTTATATAAACTGCTTTTGTACTCACCATCTTCTAATTGACAGACAGTAATAGTAGGTTGTTTGGGATTACCAATAAATTGTCTACCACCTAGCCCTAAGTAATCAACAATTAAATATTCTGGTATACCTATAGTTTCGTATTCATCAAATTTTAAAGCATAATCATCACTCCAATTTGTGCTTACAACTTCTATGACTAACGGTATTGGTTCACTTTGAGAAATAGTAGACTTTTGCTCGTACAAAGGCTCATTCTTTAAATTTTGCTTATTTAGTAGCAACACATCGGGTAAATAAGCAGATTCTTTACCATCAGGTTTTACCAGTACTTTAGAAGCAATGAAATAAGGTAATTTTAAACGAACATACTCAACTAAAATTTTTTCAATTAAAAATCCTACAACATTTTCATGTTTACCAATTGGTTGTGCCACTTCAACAATTATCCCGTTGTGCAGTTCATATAATTTATTTTCAGGCTTCCATTCGATAAACTCTTCAAATGTTATTGTTTTGTTTAATGTTTGAGTCATGAGATGGTAAGGTGCGTTATAACTTCAGCTTAACGCACCATCTTTGAATAGAAATTAGTATTAAAGCCTTATATTTAATTGTTCGCAAATTTGAGCAAAGTCTAATATAAGCCCTATAACCTACGGCGACTTTGCTAATTTTGACAGCCAGCAACACATTTTCCCGCTCCGTCAAACTCCATTGTTTTTCCGCTAAGAGGAACGTACACGGGTGCATTAGTTGCTTGAATAAATTTGTCAGTCTTAGTGTTAGGAATCACCTTTCCCGATCGCGTCGCTGCTTCGTTAGCGTGTGAGGCTATAACCGCTTTGGGTTTGATTAATTTATTAACTACATAAGCTGCTTCTTGCGGTCCTGTGGTGTAGGTATCTCCGATGTTAATCACCACCAATTTAGCCTTATACTGGTCGCGCACTACAGTTCTTTGTTCTGCGGTAACGCCAGTATCCCCCGATAAATAAACTACTAAACCATTAGTAAATGTAAGTACATACCCAGTCGGTGGACCCACGTAAGCAGTCAAACCAGCAGCTTTTAAGTTTTCTCCTAATTCACCTTCGATAAAATCACCGCTCAATCCATTGGAGTGAACCGCAGGTACGGTAGTAATTTTAACCCCGCCGACATCAATTGAAGCACCGAAACGGACAAGCTGCACTGAATTGCGATCGCCACCCGACGCTTCTACCTTGTTTGCCAGAAAACTGCTCATCTCGCTACCGACAACGATTTTAGCCTTTTTTGCCACAGCTATATTCACGCTGTTAGACACAGGAGTTACGCTAACTTCTGCCGACGGTTTGCCACATTCACCCGCATTTACTGAAGATATATGGCGATCGCCTAAATGATCTCCATGAACGTGACTGATTAATACTGCATCAATTTTCCTAAGTCGTGGGTCTTCTCCACCAGCAACGGTTCTGCCTGCATCGTAAACTAAACGTGTTCCATTTGGATCTTCAAATATTAAAGCGCGGTCAAAGGCACAAAATTCGCCATTGTGACTGCCTACAGGTGTAACTTTTACTTCAGATGCATGAGCGGGATTAGCAATTATTTGGGCTGTAATTAGTGCGATCGTTCCAAAAAAGTATTTTTTCACGTTCAATTCTTGATTTGTCTTAATTGAATTTAACCATAAGTGGATGAATTCTCTTAATCAAACAGTCTCTCATAAGTACTGACGCAAAATTATTTATATAATTACTCGTGAGTTATAAGCTGCTACGCATTTAATTTGTATAGTACTAGCGAGCAAGATGCATGTCCTTACGGACACGCTGCGCTACCGCACTACAACCTTTTCAAATTTTCGCATTATCTAATTTAGCTGCACATCAGCTTATAAACCTTCCCTATTCCCTCCCCAGAGGAAATGTTTAATTTATTTTGCAATAATTTACCTCTGTCGCGTAAAATACTTATCACAAAAGATACCTCTACGGACATAGAGCATTGGTAAAAAATAATGCTTATACTCAAAAACAGTGTGAATATTTTGTACTCAGTGCGTGATAAGGGTTTTAGATAAAGAGAATGTAAATGGATACGTATAAATCAGTACGCTTTTCATGCTTAAATAAACTAAAAAATGCCCTCAAGTTATTTATTCATAAGGAATTCCGGAAAATGAAGGGATTGTCCGAAAACCTAAATAATGGAGTGACTAAGTAACCATCTCATGACTAACTACATGATTGGAAAGGTACTGCAAGAGCGTTACCAAATTGTTCAGAGCTTAGGTGCAGGTGTATTTGGACAAACATACATATCAGTGGATATCGAACATCCACATAATCCCAAGCGTGTTGTTAAACAACTCAAGGTTACAAGTTCGCAACCGAGCTACTTGCAAGATTTGAGGTTACGTTTTCTGACTGAGACTCGTACTCTCAAGCATTTGGGACACCACAAGCAAATTCCTCAGTTAATTTCTTGTTTTGAAGAAAACGAACGTTTTTATTTGGTACAGGAATTTATTGAAGGACATTCGCTGAGTACGGAATTACCTGTAAATAAAAATCCAGACTTTTTCTGGAGTGAGAACGCAGTTGTTCGGTTTTTAGCAGATGTCTTAAATGTCTTGCAATACGTTCATTCTCAAGGTGTAATTCATTGCGATGTTAAGCCAGAAAATTTAATTAGACGTACCAGAGATGGCAAATTAGTACTAATTGATTTTGGTTCGATCCAACCAGTTGATTTTGGTGCGGATGAAGTATTACCTATTTATTCAATTCCCGTTACTTCTTTGGGTTATATACCACCAGAGCAATTTATTGGGAAAACCCAGCCAAATAGCGATATTTATGCTTTAGGGATGATTGCTATTCAGGCTTTAACAGGGTTAACACCGCTACAGTTGAAGAAACATCCATCAAGTAATGAAACATTATGGCGCAGTCGAGATACCGCAGTTAGCGATTATGTTGCTGCTATTATTAGTAAAATGATTCGTTACGACTGCCAAGAACGTTTTCAAACCGCAGCAGATGTACTGGAAATCCTCCAGCAAATACCTTTGGATGCTGGTTCTCAAGTTATTGATGCAGAATATACTGTTTTTTCCGATTATCCTCAAAATGACGGTTATTTAAAAAGTCATAAAGTATCTAAAAATAGAGATTCATCTCCTTTATTAACGGGAATGAAAGTTGGGTTGGCTGCTAATTCTATGATTATAGGATTTGGAGCTTATTCTATAGTGAATCATTCACCAGCATATTCAGAAAATGATGCTTTATCTCAAGCAAAGCAAGAATATGAATCGGGTGATTTACAAGGTGCGATCGCACTGGCCAAATCGATTCCTTCAGATAGTAATGTTTATCCGGAGGCTCAAGCTACAATTGGTGAATGGCAAGAACAATGGCAAGTTGCTGCTCAAAAATACGAAGCTGCTAAAATAGCTTTTGCACAAAGTCGCTGGACGGATGTACTTCGCAGTACAGCGGATATTCCTAATATTGAATATTGGCAGACAAAAACAGATAAATTAACTACGCAAGCGCGGGTTTATGTTGAAGCGCAAAAAGACGAATATCTTGCCAAAGCTTATCAAAAAGCCGCAGAAAAAGACTTTCATAGTGCTTTGCATTTCCTCCGTCAAATTCCTAGAGAAGCTTCTGGTCGTGAGTTGGTACAGCAAAAGCTAGCTGAATACGAGCAAAAGCAGCTTGTAAGATCGACTTACCTTTTACAACAAGCTTATAACCAAGCAGAATTAGGTAAGTTTGATGATGCAATTAATTTTCTACAAAAGATTCCTAAAGATGCATCCGCTTACACTAAAGCTCAATTTAAATTAGCTGAATATAATAGCAAAAAACGTTTTGTAGCTCGATTAGATAAAGCTGCTGATTCAGAACTCAATGCGATCGGAAAAACGGACTCATTTATTCGTAGTAAAACTATGACTAAAATCAAAGATTTACAAATGGAACCTTATTTACACGAAATAAATATTCAGTAGTCAATGACCAATGATTAATGAACAATAATCAATTATCAATTTCTGTGTATTGGTAATTGATTATTTAATTTAATTTAATTTAAATATTTAAGAAACTTAAGTACTTGTACAAAATAAATTAAACATTTCTTCTGGGGAGGAAATAGGGTTGGGGGGAGTAGGGAAGGTTTATATAACTCACGAGTGTAAATAAATATAAATGTAATTTGTCATTGCGTTCACGTTCACGAAGTATGCCCGAAGGGCTTAGTGTTCCCAATACGGGAAGGAGGCACGACGTTGCTGAAAGCTTCTCGAAGAGTAGCATATGCCCTACCGGGTAAGCTGCGCTAACGCAAGGGCTTTGAGGTTTTTACTTTTCGTTACATAGCTAGATTTATTAGTGCCAACTTACTTAATAGCCGTAAATACTGTTACATCAAACAAGACAACAGTGTGGATAATTCAGACAATAAGTACATTTTTCTAAAAAAGATAAAGATGTGACTGCTATCACAAGTAATATAGCTAAATCAAATTAATACTATAAGGAATACGAATCAGATTCCTAATTTTTTAAATCCTGTTTTAATTATATTTTATTTCGGTCTAATTTTAGATACATCTAATAAGAACGAAGTTCTATTAAATAAATTATTAAGTTGACTTGTACGCAATAAAAATCTTTGTACTTGTACTCTATGTGTCAATTATTCTGAGTGTTGACAAAGTATTTCCGGATTGCTATATGTTATTTCATAACTGTTTTAGCTGCTAAACAGATTGTTGCATTATGAGTTACAAATAGTTACATTCGCTTTTGTCGAAGATTGATACTTAATAGGTTTTGTGTATTCCATTCTGCTAAAGATTAAAATTGCATATGCTTAGTTGATAGTTTAATACTTTATAAACATCCTTTTAGATGATGGTCAAAATGCATGAACTTTAATTGGAATCCAAAGCAGCAAGAACTATATGAGCATACGTTAAAGTTTGCCAAACGTAATCTCAAAAAATTATCTTCTGAAGCAGTTCATCAAAGCTTTTTTCCTCGCAGTCAGTGGCGAAAATGCGGGGAAATGGGTTTATTAGGTTTATGTGTCTCTACAGAATATGGAGGCATGGGACTGGATGCATTAACTACAGCTAGAGTTGAAGAAGCTTTAGGCAAAGTATGCGAAGACAGGGGATTTGTTTTCTCAGTCGCAGCTCATTTATGTGCTTGTGTGATGCCAATTTATGAGTATGGCAGTGAAGAACTCAAACAAGCTTTTCTTCCTTCTTTGTGTTCTGGAAGATTCGTTGGCGCAAATGCCATGACAGAAACAGAAGCAGGCTCGGACATTTCCCATCTTCAAACTTTAGCAATTCGTAAGGGCGATGAATATATTATCAATGGAACTAAAAGCTATGTGTCCAATGCCCCAATTGCCGACGTTTTCGTTGTTTATGCAACCACTAATCCCGCTCATGGACACATGGGCATTAGTGCCTTTGTCGTGGAAAGAAATACACCGGGAGTAAACATCGGTGAAGCTTTCAAAAAAATGGGATTGCACACATCCTTAATTAGTCCTGTGACCTTTGATAACTGCCGAATTCCTTCTATGCATCTAATTGGAGAAGAAGGAAAAGGGACTACTATTTTTGCTCAATCTATGCAGTGGGAAAGGAGTTGTTTATTTGCGACTTATATAGGCATGATGGAACGCCAGTTAGAGAAAACTATTGCTCATGCCTCAACGCGAAAACAGTTCCGTAAATCGATTGGTAAAAACCAGGCTGTCTCTCACCGGATAGTTGATATGAAACTTAGACTAGAAGCAGCTCGTTTGTTGGTTTATCGGGCTTGTTGCTTGATGGATAAAGGCGAGGATGCTGTTATAGATGTATCCTTGGCTAAATTAGCAGTAAGTGAAGCGGCAATTCAATCTAGTTTAGATGCAATACAAATCCACGGTGGTATAGGCTATTTAACCGAAACAGGTATGGAGCAGATGTTGCAAGATTCTATTCCTACAACTTTGTTTTCAGGAACTTCAGAAATCCAACGTGATTTGATTGCTAGGAGATTAGGTTTATGAATCTATCAGATTTGGTAATTGAATCTGCTCGTAAACAACCACAAGCTCTGGCAGTGCGATCGCCAGAACAAAATCTTACTTATGGCGAATTGGATGCTTTGGCAAATCGTTTGAGTCACGCTTTAGCCCAACTTGGTGTTAAACAAGGAAGTAGAGTCGGAATTTGGTTAGATAAATCTGCTGTGGCGATCGCATTAATGCAAGGAATTCTAAGATTGGGTGCTGCTTACGTACCTATAGATCCATTGAGTCCAGTATTGCGAGCTGCTACTATTGTACGAGATTGTCAACTCAGCGCAATTGCGATCGGTGATTCTCGCGCCGAACAACTAAAAGATGATTTAGCAGATATTAAGTGTTTAAATATCGATGAGTTTTGGCAAGATATATTTTGTTTTTCCGAACAGCCTATAAAAGGCTTACCTCAAGACGATGGGGAGTTAGCTTATATCCTTTACACTTCAGGCTCTACGGGTAAACCAAAAGGAGTGTGTCTGAGTCACCAAAATGCTTTAGCTTTTATAAAATGGGCTGCGGAAGAAATCGATGCCCAATCCACAGATAGATTTTCCAATCATGCTCCTTTTCATTTTGATTTGTCCGTATTAGATATTTATGTACCTTTTTTGAAAGGGGCTTGTGTATGTCTAATTCCAGAAGGAATTGCTTATATTCCTCAGCGATTAATTAATTTCTTAGTTCAGGAAAAAATCACCGTTTGGTACTCTGTTCCTTCCGTTTTAATCTTGATGATACTGCACGGCGATTTATTAAAAGTGCAAGAACATTATTTGAGAGTAGTACTTTTTGCAGGTGAAGTTTTTCCGATCAAATATTTGAGGCAGTTACGACAACATTGGCAAGCAATTCGTTTACTCAATTTATACGGACCGACAGAAACTAATGTTTGTACATATTTTGAGGTAGAAAATATATCAGAAGAACAAACAGCATCTATTCCAATTGGTAAAGCTTGTTGCGGTAATCAACTGTGGGGAGTGAATAGTTGTGGAAAGGCAATTGTTGCCGGAGAAGAAGGGGAGTTAATGGTATCTGGACCTACAGTCATGTTAGGTTATTGGGGACAAGCACTACAGCATAATAGAACATACGCCACAGGTGATATTGTTAGGAAGCAAGATGATGGAAATTACCTACTTATAGGTCGTATTGATTCTTTAATCAAGGTAAGGGGTTATCGTATTGAATTAGGAGAAATAGAGGCTGCTCTGCTTTCTCATATCGATATCGTTGAAGCTGCTGTTGTTGTAGCAAATCAAGGAATGGCAGCCCGTTTATTGGCATTTCTAGTTGCCAAAAACAATGCTTTATCTTTGATAAACATTAAACAATATTGTTCTTCAAGATTACCTCGTTATATGATTGTCGATCAAGTTTACTTTTTGGAATGTTTACCTATGAATCGTAATGGAAAAATTGATAGAAGAAAATTGCTCGAATCAGTAGGAAAATATAATAGCTAAAATTATATGTCATATTTGTTTTTAATTCGCTTAAAGGAAGAATCTAGAATCATTATTTTTGCGATAAGTAGCTCGGCGTGAATAAAATATAATTGTCTTCTGTCATTGCGAGGAGGCACGACGACGCAATCCCAATTGTTTTAGGATTTTTACATTTCGTTCCATAGTTAGTTTCATTCACGCCGACTTACCTAACTCTATTTATTCAATTATCATCAGCACCTTTATTTTGGTTAAACAACATGACAAGCACAACAGTTAATTACACCGAAGTTCAAGCAGAATTGATTACCTTTATCAATAAAGAAATTTTAGAAAGTGAAGATAGTGGTTTAGATATAGATACTCCTTTGCTAGCTATTGGTATTTTAGATTCTTTAGCAATGGTTTCTTTAATTGCAAAAATCGAAGATACCTTTGGTGTAAGAGTACCTGATGATGCTGTGACTCCAGATAATTTTCAATCTGTTGCTGCCATTGCTCAGATGGTAGATTTAAGGCAACAAACAAATACCGAATCATCAATAGAAAGTCCAAAAGACCCTTACATCAAATCTTTGACAGACTCTCTAAAGATGTTAGAATCCACCGGGATTACACGTCACAAATTAGATTTACCACAACAGCAAGGAGAGTTACATTATCTTCAGGTAACGGGCAACACTGATTACAGCTACGTGTTTTTACCCGGAGTAGGCAACCCTTCTAGTAGCTGGGGAAATATACTACAGATTTTAAACGGCGAGCAAACTGCGATCGCAATTGATTTATTAGGATTTGGTTTGTCATCTATAGATAACGATAGTCCAAATTATGCCGACAATATTCAAGCTGTTTTAACTTTATTGGAAACTCAAGAAATACCCCAGCCGTGGGTTTTAGTAGGTAGTTCAGCCGGAGCCATAATTGGTGCAGAAATCAGTCGTTTAAAACCACAGTTGGTTAAGGCTTTGGTAATTACAGGATTTGGTTTTATTCAAAACCCAACTACATGGTGGGAATATTTGATGGATTTGTCCGAATCTCCTCAAAAATTTATGGAGGCTGCATATTATCGTTCTCCTAAACTTACTAAATCTTTGCGCCTATTAATTGATGGAGTTCTTTCTCGTCCTGCATATCAAAGTTTTTTAAATGAAGGAGGATTTGAATTTATGCAATCTTGTTTTGAAGATATAAAAGTACCGACGTTGATTGTTGCTGGTGAAGAAGACCAAATTATTCCTAAAGTAGACGTAATCAAGCTATCAGAAAAAATGCCTAATGTTAAGTTGGATTGGTTAGCACGGTGCGGTCATTTTCCGCCTAGCGAACAACCTCAAGAATTGCTTTTTTTAATTGAGAATTTTCTTAAACATGATTGCTTTTTATCGTCCTGAAATTATCATTAACACTGACGTAAAGACAGATCAAAAAAATTAGTAATTTTACACCAGAAAAAGGAGTAGTTAATATGCGAACAGATTATAATGCAAATTGGGATAAATATTGGAGCAATATTCATGACTCTTCTGAAGTTTTATGGAATGTTCCATATCTATCGGGTGTGAAACTTGATTATGAACGTTTCCAGCCTTTTTTGAAAGATTCTCATTTACCGTTAATTGATTTTGGTTGCGGAGATGGTACGCAAACTCAATTTTTTACCCAGCATTTTAATCAAGTAATTGGATTAGAAATTAGTAAAACAGCGGTAGAATTAGCACGTAAACAAGCACAAGATGCAGGATTACTTATTACTTACGAAGTTTTAGATAATTTAGAAAAAATACAGGAAATTCACAAGCGTTTTGGCGATGCAAATATTTATGTGCGGGGTGTTTTGCATCAAATTGAACCTCAGCAACGCTCTACCGTAGCAGAACAACTAAAAGTTTTACTAGGAGATAAAGGAATTTTGTATATAGTCGAACTTTCTTCTCAAGCTCATAATTTGCTCCAACAAAAGATTCAAAATCAGGAAATACCATTAGGATTAGCGAAGGTATTAGAATCTAACATAAAACCGGGTGCAGTGAGTTTAGAAAACCTCCAAAGCTTATTTCCTTCATCAGATTTCTCTTTTCTGGAATCGGGAGAAACATTCATTGCCACTAATGCCAAATCTAATGACAAAATTATGCAATTACCCGCTCAATATTCAATCATATGTTCTGTTCAACATAGCTAATTAACCAGGTTCCAATTAAACCATCTCATACAAATAATCTGCTTGTAAAAGCAAAGAGATTAAATCCCAAAAATTCATAAAAAAGGATACGAATACTATGTTAAATAGAGTTGACTGTACAACCTCAGAAGAATGTTTTGATGTTGTCATAGTTGGATGTGGTGTATCGGGTTCTACTCTAGCTGCTTATCTTGCTTCTTCAGGTGTGTCTGTATTGGCAATTGAAAAAGAATCCTTTCCTCGATATCATATTGGAGAGTCTTTAACTGGTATGGTAGGAAAAATTTTGGCTGAATTAGGATTAGAGTCAGAAATGTCTCAACGCCAATTTATTCCAAAGGAAGGAGTTAAAGTTATCGGTAGAGATGCCAAAAGCGAGTTTTTTGTTCCAGTTTTACGTCCAACTTGGCAGGTACGAAGAGAAGAATTCGATCAGATGCTTCTTAATAAAGCGATTGAATGCGGTGTTGAACATCGTTATGGCACCGTAAAGGAAGTATTAAAAGAAGGAGATCAAGTTGTTGGAGTTAAATATATCCCCAAAGGTGAAGAAAAAACAATCAAAATTCGTGCTAAAGTTGTTGCCGATGCTAGCGGACAATCAACATTTTTTTCCCGTCAAAAAGTTGCAGGAGAACGTCGCAATTACGACACCTTTAAAAAACAAGTAGCTGTTTTTACCCAATTTAAAGATGCCATCCGCGATCCGGGTGCAATGGGAGATAATACATTTTTGTTTTATGCTCAACTGTATCATTGGGCTTGGTTTATTCCCATTTCCGAAGATACCGTCAGCGTTGGTATTGTTGTTCCTGACTCTAAAATGACCGAACATGGCGGTAAACAAGAAGTTTTAGAGTGGGGATTGGAAAATATTAACCCGGATCTCAAAAGACGGGTTGAAAATCTTTCCTATGGAACAGTACGGACAATTTCTAATTACTCCTACTCTGTCGATCCATTTGTGGGTAATGGTTGGCTTTGTGTTGGAGATGCTCATCGTTTTTGCGACCCAATTTTTAGTTTTGGGGTTTCTTTAGGAATGGTTGAGGCGAAACAAGCTAGTATAGCGATTAAAAAAGCATTATCCGACCATAACTATACCCACCATTTCCAAGAATATGCTACATTTTGTAACCGGGGACAGAATGTAGCACAAGATTTGGTCCTCTACTTTTGGCAATATCCAACTTTCTTCGGCTACCAGGCTAAAAGCACGCTAAGAAAAGATATTCTTCATTTACTAGGAGGAGATATTCATCAAGTTGAAGAGTTCCCAGCAATCAAAATGATGCGACAAGCCTTAAATAAGGATCTGTCAATAAAGAAAATCTAGGGGTTTGTACCCTATGATTTTCAGTAAATTTACTTATTCTGTAAGAGTTGGGACAGTCAGGTAATCATCAATAGTGATTTTCTGACCAATACTTTTGTATATGTCCGCATTCTCTGGAGTCCATGTTCCAAGACCATCAACGTACCGATTAAACATACAAAAAGCAGCTGCAATCAGTACGATGTCATGAATTGTTTTATCGTCTGCACCAAGTTCACGCACACGATCTATATGGGATTGATCGACGAATTGCCCACCTTTTTGTACAGCTAAAGCTAACTCGATAAAAGCTTGCATTTTTTCTGACAAAACAGATAAGTTTTGCTTAGTTATTACTTCTTCGACAATTGAATCTTGGTCTTTGGGTAAGAGATTGCAAGCAGCTGATGCATGAGCCTGGGCACAAAACATGCATTCATTAGCGCGAGACACGATCGCCGCGATCAGTTCCCGCTCAGCGGAAGATAAAGAAGACTTACCGCGTAAAATTTGCTGAGTAAGAGCTAACAAAATTTGCCCAGTTTCAGGATATGTACTTAAAAGACCAAGTATTCCAGGGTTAGAATCAGGTAACGAGATGTATGCCATTAGCTTACTTTTCTAAAATCCTTGCTAAAGAACTGCTGAATGGATATTGTCAATAACTCTGTTTAGTATTTTCAAAAATTCTATCATTTCTAATTAAAATTTTATCATTCTTGATTCTTTTTTTGTTTGCTGCATTTATAGCAAGCGTATGCTGATGTGCGGCTAAAAGTCCCTACGAATCAATAAATTAGGACTTACGCATTGACAGAGTGGTAAAATAGTGTATACAAACACAGATGTCGTTTATCAATAGGTATCGGACAATTAGAGAAATCAGTAAACCTTCGACAGCACAATGCAATCAAAACACATATCCGCAGGCTCGCTTCACGCATTTGTTCGTTTAGAAAAGATGCGTTCTGAAAAAATTATTTCTAATTGGTATGAATTGCAAAGAAACCTATTCACACAAGTGATTCGTGAATATGTTTTAGATAATTTAAGCAGTGCTTGTACTACTTACTACTCATATTTATCTATTTTTGTCAATACGTAAGTCCTATAAATATATATTTCTATGAATGGAGTGTAATTACTGAAATATTTATTATTTTTAAAATTGTTATTTCCTCTTATAAACTGGGCATATTGATTAATAGAGGTCAACTTTAAAATAAAGGTTAATCAATATGTCAGTCGCAGATTTAACCATTGCTCTTCCTGGGTACCGTATAGTAGAGCAACTTTATCGTGGTTCCAGGACGGTGGTATATCGAGCTTTTCAAGAGATGTCCGGGGAAAAGCCACGTCCGGTGGTGGTTAAACTGTTGCAGCAAGATTATCCCAGTTTCAGTGAACTTTTGCAATTTCGCAATCAGTACACCATTGCTAAAAACTTAGATTTTTCTGGAATTGTTCATCCTTACGCTCTTGAACCTTACCGTAATAGCTATGCTTTAATAATGGAAGATTTTGGGGGGATTTCGCTGCGTGAATATATGAAGACGGGGCATATTGCCTCTCTACTAGATTTATTATCAATTGTGTTGCCAATTACCGATATTCTTCATTATTTCTACCAAAACCGCATCATACACAAAGATATAAAACCCGAGAATATCCTGATTAATCCAGAAACAAAACAAATTAAACTTATTGACCTTAGTATCGCTTCATTACTTTCCAAAGAAATCCAAGAAATCAAAAATCCTAATGTTTTAGAAGGAACCCTCGGTTATATTTCCCCCGAACAAACTGGAAGAATGAATCGAGGAATTGACTACCGCAGCGATTTTTATTCTTTAGGAGTAACATTTTATGAATTGCTCACCGGACAATTACCATTTATCTCTGACGACCCGATGGAGTTGGTGCATTGTCATATTGCAAAAACGCCTCCTTCAATTAATAGTGCATATAGCCAGGTCATTTCTGATATTGTCATGAAATTAATGGCGAAGAATGCTGAAGATAGATATCAAAGCGCATTGGGATTAAAGTATGATTTAGAAATTTGTTTAAAACAACTCAAGGATACGGGTAAAATAGAATATTTTAAAATTGCTAAAAGAGATATATGTGACAGATTTGTTATTCCTGACAAACTTTATGGACGAGAAGTAGAAGTTCAAACATTATTAACAGCATTTGAGCGGGTTGCTGGCACTGATTATCGTTCAGAGACGGATTATAGACATCACCAGGCACTTAGTAACGAGGAAAACATTCCGAAAGCGGAATTAATACTGGTAGCTGGTTTTTCTGGTATCGGTAAAACTGCTGTAGTTAACGAAATTCATAAACCGATTGTTAAGCAACGCGGTTATTTTATTAAAGGAAAATTTGACCAGTTTAACCGTAATATTCCCTATTATGCTTTTGTGCAAGCATTTCGGGATTTAATGGGACAATTGTTGAGTGAAAGTGATATTCAATTATCAAATTTTAAACACAAAATTTTACGAGCTTTAGGTGATAACGGACAGGTTATTGTTGAAGTTATTCCCGAACTCGAACAAATTATCGGCGAACAGCCTCCTGTAATAGAATTATCGGGTATTGCTACCAAAAATCGATTTAATTTATTATTTCAAAAATTTATTCAAGTATTTACTACCAAAGACCATCCTTTAGTAATATTTTTAGATGACTTACAGTGGGCTGATTCGGCATCTTTGAAATTGATGCAATTTTTGATGAGCGAGTCAGAAAGCGCATACTTGTTATTAATTGGTGCTTACCGGAATAACGAAGTTTCTGTGACTCATCCTTTAATGTTAACTTTGGAAGAAATTGCCAAGGCAAAAACTATAATTAACACAATTACATTAGCATCACTGAGTACAAAAAGCTTAAATCAACTGATTGCCGATACCCTTAATTCCTCGCTCCTCGTAGCAAAACCGCTGACGCAATTGGTTTATCAAAAAACTAAGGGTAATCCATTTTTTAGTACGCAATTTTTGAAAGCACTGCATGAAGATGGGTTGATAAAGTTTAACATAACTCAATCCTGCCTTAGTGAGGAGGGACATGAGGGCGCAGGAGTATGGGAATGCGATATTGCCAAGGTAAGGGAATTAACACTTACTGATGATGTTGTTGAATTTATGACGTTGCAGTTACAGAAATTCCCTAAAGAAACGCAGGATGTTTTGAAACTAGCGGCTTGTATTGGCAATCAATTTGATTTGACAACATTGGCGATAGTTTGTCAAAAGTCGGAAACTGAAACTGCCCAGGCTTTGTGGAACTCTTTACAAGAAGGCTTGATTCTACCGACTAGTGAAGTTTACAAGTTTTATCTTGACAAGGAAACACAGGTTCGGGAATTGCAGAGTGAGAAAATTGTAAACTATAAATTTTTGCATGACAGAGTTCAACAAGCGGCTCATTCATTGATTCCTGACAACCAAAAACAAACAACTCATTACTACATTGGACAACTGCTGCTGCAACAGATTTCTCCTGAAGCAAGAGAAGATAGCATTTTTGAACTAGTCAACCAATTAAATCATGGAACTACTTTCATTACCGAACAAAAAGAACGGGATGAATTAGCCCAACTCAATCTCATTGCTTGTCGCAAAGCAAAAAGTACCAATGCATATCAAGCGGGGCGCTCCTATGCCAGCATCGGATTATCTTTGTTGAGAGAAAATGCTTGGCAAAGGCAATATGAAATTACTCTTGCTCTGTATGAATTAGCCGCTGAATTGGCAATGCTGATTGGTGACTTTGAGCAAATGGAGGAATTAATTAATATTGTCACCGAACAGGCACATTCAAAGCTAGAACAGGTAAATGTATATCGAATTAGAATTCAATCTAATGTCTCCCAAAATCAACTGACCTCAGCCATCACCATTGCTCAACAATTTTTACAACAGTTGGGTGTCACCTTTCCAAAAACACCCTCACAGAACGATATTCAACAAGAAATTGCTGAGATTAGCCAACTGATTGGAAACAGAAAAATTGAAGATTTGGTTCATCTGTCTCAGATGACGAATGGAGAAAAAATCGCCATTGTTCAGATTGCCAATAGCATCATACCAGTCGCTTACATTTGCGATCCTCTACTGTTTCCATTGCTGATTTCTTTATCAGTCAAGCTGTCTATTCAATATGGGAACACGTCCGCTTCAGCCTTTGCTTATGCCTGCTATGGCAGCATTACTTGTAATATGAAGCAAGATGTGAATACAGGAGTACAGTTTGGTCAGTTGGCGCTCCAGGTTGTCTCCCAACTAAATGCTAAAACTGTCAAGCCACAGGTAATGAACGCGGCGGGGTTATTTATCTTGCACCGCAAATCTCACATCAAAAAAATGCTGCCTCTCCTGCAAGAGAACTATACAAATGCCCTGGAAGTCGGAAACCAGGAGATGGCTGGGTATAGTGCCCAAAATTTCTGTTTCAGTTCTTTTTGGTGCGGTCAGCCCCTTGCAACTCTAGAACGAGACACTAGAGAGTATTGTAATGGGTTGATGCAATTGAATCAATTGACAGTAGCAAATTACTGTCGAATTTATTGGCAATCAATTTTAAATTTACTCGGAGGTGTAGAGCATTTTACTGGGTTGTCTGGTGAAGCCTTAGCCCTCCAAGAGTCAGAACTTCTATCACTGCTCAAAGCTACCCATGACTTGTATGGTTTATCTTTCTTCTACTTATATAAGTTGATGCTTTGTTACCTCAATGGAGAAATTGAATCTGCTCAAAACCATGCAGTTGAATTCAGAAACTATTTAATGGCTGCTGCTGGAACTGTTTGTGAACCCGCGTTTTATTTCTATGATTCTTTGACTGCTCTAGCCACTTTGAGTTCGCAATCTCCCAAGACAGCAGAGATACTCCAAAGAGTGGAAAAAAATCAAGTGTTGTTACAACAACAATGGGCGGATTATGCCCCCATGAATCACCAACATAAGGTTGATTTGGTAGAAGCAGAAAAAGCACGAGTTTTAGGGCAAAAAGCAGAAGCGATTGAGCTATACGACAAGGCTATCTCCGGAGCCAAAGCTAACGAATACATTCAAGAAGAAGCTTTGGCTAACGAACTTGCAGCTAAATTCTTTGTTGAGTGGAGTAAAGAAAAATTTGCAGCCCTGCATATGCAAGAAGCATACTATTGCTACGCCCGTTGGGGAGCCAAAGCCAAAAACGACGACTTAGAAAAACGCTATCCCCAATTACTTGCACCCATATTAAAAGACAAGGACAATCACCTTGGATTTAGTGGAACCCAGTTTCAAAGCGTTGATAAATCTTCTGTTCTCAATCAAACTATCCAATCAACTCGTTCTCACACCACTCAAACCGAATCTCTCGATTTCGCCAGCATTTTTAGAGCCTCACAAGCCTTATCAAATGAAATTCAACTAGAACAATTAATTTCAAAGTTAATGCAAATAGTGATGGAAAACGCAGGGGCGAAAAAAGCAGCTTTGGTGTTGCTTAGAGATAATAACCTTATGCTCAAAGCAGTAGCGACTGTAAATGAAAATGTAACGCTGCTGAATTTACCATATCAAGACAGCAAAGACATCCCCACCACAATAGTTAACTATGTCAAACGCAGTTTCAAAACAGTTGTATTAGATGATGCGACAGCACAAAACGATTTCATCGCCGACTCATATTTAATCCACCAACAACCCAAAAGCTTGCTGTGTATGCCGATTTTAAATCAAGGAAAATTAATTGGCTTGCTGTATCTAGAAAATAACTTAACGATTGGTGCATTTACACAAAATCGTGTAAACATCCTGAATTTGCTCACAACCCAAGCTGCTATTTCTTTGGAAAATGCTCAACTATATAGCAAATTAGAAGAGCATTCCCATACTTTGGAGCAAAAAGTCGAACAACGCACCCAAGAAGTAACCCAAAAAGCAACTCAGCTAGAATCAACCTTGCAAGAACTACAACGCACTCAAACCCAACTAATTCAAGCCGAAAAAATGTCTGGCTTAGGACAACTTGTAGCTGGTATCGCCCACGAAATCAATAATCCCATCAGCTTTATTTACGGTAATCTAATCCCAGCAAGCGAATACGTAGAATCATTAATTGAATTAATTAATTTATATCAAAAGAAATATCCTCAGTCTATACCCGAAATTGAAGAAAAAATTGCCGATATCGAACTCGATTTTCTCATTTACGATTTGCCAAAACTGCTCGGTTCAATGAAAACAGGAACACAACGTATCCGTGAAATTGTTCTGTCATTGCGGAACTTCTCTCGCTTGGATGAAGCCGAAATCAAACCCGTAGATATTCACTCTGGAATTGATAGCACTCTTTTAATTTTGCAACATAAACTCAACTCAAAGGCGGAATATACGGAAGTTGAAGTCATAAAAGAATATAGTAAGCTTCCACTCATTGACTGCTATGCTTCCGGATTAAATCAAGTGTTTGTCAACATTATCGGTAATGCCATAGATGCTTTACGCCAGAAGCAGGAAAATAACTCAAACTTTGACAAACCAAGGATAAGCATTAGCACTTCACTTAAGGATGACCAGAATGTTCTTATTAGTATCACTGATAATGGTATTGGTATAAATTCCGGCGTGCTAAATCAAATATTCGACCCATTTTTTACTACAAAACCCGTTGGTAAAGGTACGGGCTTGGGATTATCAATTAGCTATTCTATTGTGGTAGAAAAACATGGGGGTAAATTAAGCTGCATTTCCACTCCGGGAGAGGGGACAGAGTTTGTAATTGAGTTATCCATTAAAATGAAGTTACCCTTTGACAAAAAAGCTGTGGGTACCCATAGCAAGAGTTAATAATGAGATATCACAGAATTTAAAGTTGCCACATAAAACTTATTTCTAGATTGCGAAGCATCATCTAAATTTTTGCAGTTTTAGAACGACATGGGGATAATGCTGGCAATAGTTGGGGTAGATATAAGTGGGTATGCAAAATTATTTGTGTCATTGCTCACGAGAGGCGTTACCCTAACGGGTCAGTAAGCTGAACGCGCAGCGTGTCCCCCCCTTGGGACTCAGCAATCCCAAAGTATTGCGTTCGCGGAGCGTGAGTATAATTCGTAATTCGTAATTAATGCCCCATAAATTACGAATTATACTCACCAGGGTCACTTGATTTTTTAAGGTCGCTTACTTAATTGAAAATTGATTAAAATTATCCCCTCCAAAAATTCCAAAATCCCGAACTTTCCTCTTTCTGTTTCTCTTGATTCTTCTCTTTTTCTTTGTTTTCTAATATTTCCCGCAACTTGTTATTAGCTTCAATTGCTTCGCGATAATCTGGATTATATTTAATCGCAGTGTCATAAGCTATTAATGCTTCTGGATATTTCTCTAAATTAACTAAGGCATTACCTTTACTATACCAACTTTCGGCATGGTCTTTTTTGTAGCGAATTGCGCGATTGTAAGATAATATTGCTTCCTGATATTTTTGTAATTTGTAAAGCGAATTACCGCGATTGTACCAAATTTTAAAATCATTTTGCCGTACCGCAATAGCTTTATCGTAAGCTGCAACAGCTTCTTCATAACGTTGAATTTGATGCAATGCCCAACCTTGAGAATATAGCGCATCAAAGTTGTTAGATTGATATTTTAATACTTCTTTAAAAGATTCAATAGCTTCAGGGTAACGCCGCAAATTGATCAGAATATTACCTCTTGATAACCAAGCTTGGTAAAAATTTGGTTTATACTGTACTGCATTAGAATAAGCTTTAAAAGCATCGTTATTCCGATTCAAATTAACTAAAGCATTGCCGCTATTGTACCAAGCTCGTTCGTTATCAGGCTTTAACTGGATAACTTTTTCGTAGGTAGAAAGGGCATCTTGATAACGTTTTAAATTATATAGCGCCCACGCTTTATTATTCCAAGCTGGTTCGGACTCTGGCTGTAATTCTATTGATTTATCATAGGATTTTATTGCTTCATCATATCTTTTCAAATTACTTAAAGCCTCTCCTTTCGCATTCCAAACTTCGGGGGCTTCTGACTGTAATTTCAAAGCTTTGTCAAAAGAGTTAATTGCTTCTTGATATCGCTGCAATTTATTCAAAGCAAAACCTCTACCACTCCAAGATTCTTGGTAATTTGGCTGAATTTGAATTGCTTTATCGTATGCTGATAGTGCTTCTTGATACGACTTCAATTCATACAGTGTTTTAGCTTGTCCGTTCCATGCTTTAGCGTATTCCGGCTGAATTTCTATTGCTTTTTTATAGCTAGTAAGTGCATCTTGATAGCGCTGTAATTCATAAAATGTGTTAGCTTTTTTGTATAAGTCACCAGCGTTAGCAGAATTAATACTATTAATAATAAATATCGATACAGTTGCCCCAATACCAGTTAATAGCATCGCGATAAAAGCTTTAATAACTAATTTCTTGACTTTTATCTTTTTTCGTGGGTTAGGATTTGCAGGTAATGGTGCAATATTCAACACCATTGTTCCGGATGGCTGATTTAGATTTTTTAAAGCCTGCAATGCTTGAGTCGCTGAACTATAGCGCTGTCGAAAATCGTAACGCACCATTTTATCAATAATTTCCGCAAACTCCGGATTTACTTGAGCGTATTTTTGCCAAATAATTTCATTTGTATCGTCATCTTTTTCCAGTTCTTCAATCGATAACCCTGTAAGTGCGCTAATACTTGTTATCCCTAAAGCATAAATATCGCTACTGAATCTTGGTTCCCCTTGAGCTTGTTCGCTGGGGATGTATCCAGGAGTACCAATAGCTACGGTGAATTTAGTTTGATTCCCACTCGAAACAATTTGAGTAGTAATTTGTTTGACTGCACCAAAATCAATTAAAACCAACTTGCCATTCTCATGTCTAAGAATATTTCGTGGATTAATATCCCGATGAATTACCTTTTGCTGATGGACAAATTCTAAAATTTCTAGTATTTCTTGTAGAAGGGAAATAACTTGTTCTTGACTTATCGGTTCTCCAGGTTTTATTTCTTCGCTTAAATCGTGACCGTTAATATATTCCTGTACCAAATAAAATTCTTGGTTTTCCTCAAAATAAGCCAAAAGCTGGGGAATATGTTCGTGTCTACCTAACTTATATAAAACTTTAGCTTCTGTATCAAATAAACGTCTTGCCGTTTGTAATGTAGCGGGGTCAGTTGCTTGAGGCTTGAGTTTTTTGACTACACATTTAGGAGAACCAGGTAAATGAGTATCGTAAGCTATAAAGGTTTCGCCAAATCCTCCACCTCCCAAATTACTAATTATTTGATATCTTCCAACAAGTGTATTTCCCAACATTTGGTTTATCTTGTTTAATTCGGTATGTTCTGATTTCAATCTTGCCATATCAGTATCAGGAAACAGTTATCAGTTAAAGGTTGATTAACTTTTAATTCGTAACTTATAACTATTTCAATCTAAAATCGAAAACAAATACATCCGTTGTTCAAATACAAAATTCGATTCACTTATTTATGATACCTATTGGCGATAAAATTTTTCTTTTAACTAATAAAAAGCCGTTAGTAGTTTGGTTTTTAATTGGGATAAATATTGCCTTGTTTGTATGGGAAATCAAGCTAGAATTTAGTGGTGAATTGGCTAATTTTGTAAATAATTGGGGTTTGATTCCTGAACAAATTAGTCAGGCATTTAGTAGTGCGATCGCGGGGAATCCAGCAGCTTGGTTAATTGTGTTTTGGCGTTTGTTATCAGTTTTTTCCGGAATGTTTATTCATGGTAGCTACAGCCAAATTACGGGTAATTTAATCTTTTTGTGGGTTTTTGGCAATACTTTAGAGAAAATTATTGGTAGCGGACGTTTTTTATTATTTTATCTATTTTGCGGGTTTTTAACAGGGATAGTCCAAGTTTTTGCCCAACCCGGATTAGCAGTACCTTTAATTGGTGCAAATGGTGCGATCGCGTCTGTTTTGGGGGCGTATATTTATAAATTTCCTAAAGTAAAAATTGACTCAATTCTACCGCTGGTAATTATATATATACCTGTGGAACTACCGGCTTTTTTCTATGTTTTTTGGTGGTTTATACAACAGTTATTTTACGGTATTGGTAGTTTAAATATTCCTGGTGGTGTGAATCCCATTGGTACGGGTTATTTCGCTCACGCTGCGGGTTTACTGATTGGTGTGGCTTGGATGGTAATTATGAGACGATGATGGCGATCGCTCAAATTTTTTTCAAATGTTACTCGAAAAAAATTTTTTTGGGAACCTTTATCTGATACCATTATTTATATAAAGATTATTTTTTTATAATGAAAATACAACAGCTTTTAAAAAAATTGCACATATTCCCATTATGAAAAATGCTTAATTTCTATCCTTAATTATCTCACATCGGAACCACTTTTTCTCTCGTTAAATAAATTTACAATTTTTTTTTAAGCGAACATATAACGCTCTGCTGTCGTTTGCGGGATCGTGAGGAGCAACATTTGAGCAACTCTCTTCTAATAGGACTTAGTAAAAAGGCATATTTTACTCATAGGGGAGGCAAAAAGTGGTGTAGATTTTCTTCCCACTTTATTGCCGTAGCTGTGACCAAAATAATCAGGATGTAGTGTTTTATAAATTTATAATAATTTAGGGCTTACCCATTGACAGAAAATACAAAATATATGTACGGGCAAAACCACATCCATCGTAAGGGTTTAGCAGTGCTAAACCCCTACGTATGACTATGCAGTCATAAACTGTCAAAGCCTGAAATGACATATTTTCGTAAACGCATACCATAATTAATTTGTACAGTGCGTAAGTCTTGCAATCCTATAATTAATTCTTGACAAAAAAAACCTCCCATAAATTGAGAGGCTGAATAATTTAGCGAAGACAATTTAAATTAACCTAAAGGTACATTACTCGCTACAGCCATTGCTCCCGCGATCGCGGAGAATAAACCGGAGACAACTGCTGTGGCAAATAACCACCAAGCTGCTGATGCTGCTGCTTTTCGGGTTTCTTCGGCTTGTTTCTGAGCCTGATGTTTAACTTCTTCTAAGCGTCGCTGTGCTTCTTCTTGGATTCTTTCTGCTCGTCTGAGTACGGTGTTACGCGCATTCTCGATTTGGTCGATGACTTTATTCGCATCTGATTCGGAAATATCATCGCGAGAACTCATTAACGCTACATAGGTATCCCGGTTGAAAGATGATAATCTACCGCGTAATGCGTCAAATCCCGCTTGGGGGTCGTAAAATAGTTGACGAACATCGCGTTTGATACCGTCGTAGTTGAGTTCGGGACGTTCCAAACCGTTGAGATAATTACGAATTCTATCAAATACTCCGTCTATTGTATCTTGAATGCGTCGCTGAATATTTCTAACTTGAGCAACAAACTGCTCGCGTACTGACATAATATTGTCAGCAATTTGCTCCGCTTCCTCATTGCTCATATCTCCGCGAATTTTCAGCAAAGCAGCAATGGTGGAACGGTCAAAGTGAGAAAGGCGATCGCCTAAACTATCCATTCCCACTCGCGGGTCGTTTAACAACAGATTGAGGTCGCGTTTGATACCTTCTGGATTAAGTTCTTGTTTTCCAGTTCCCCGGAGGTATTCTTCTAAATATGTTTGGAAATCTTGGACTCTTTCTTGGGTACGAGTCACCATCCGACGCGGCGCACGGATAACTTGACGAATTGATGATTGTACAGAATCAATTACTTGATTCACATCTTCTTCGCTCAAGTCTTTTCGCTGGCTCAGTAATTTTACTAGGGTGTCTCTGTCAACTTGCGACAGTCTGCGACGTAATGCCACAGCACCTTCTTGGGGGTTTTCAAACAGTTTATTGAGATCTCGCTGAATACCTTCGGGATTAAGTTCCGATTTACCCGTATTCCGTAAATAATCTGAAATCGTTGTGGTTACGTCATCGTACTGTGCTTTGGCTTTATCTACAATCTTGCCTGGTGCATGACGAACGCTATTCCAAGAATGTTCTACCGCATCAATGTTTTCATTAATTTGGTCTTCAGTCAAATCTTGACGTTGGTTGAGCAATTGCACCAAAGTATCGCGATCAAAACGCGACAACCGCGCTTGAATTGCTGACATTCCCGCTTGGGGGTCTTCCAACAAAGTTTTCAGTTCACCGCGAATTGCATCGGGATTAAGTTCCGATTTACCCGTATTCCGCAGATATGATTCTAAATTTAACCACAGGCTTTCTGCTTGATACTTCGCTTGGTCTGCAAGTCCTTTAGACTCAATCAAAGCTTGATCGCGCTGCTTTTCTAATTCATCAAGAATTGGGTCAATTTCTCCCGAAGAAATATCGTTGCGCTGTATGAGTATCGATCGCATTTGTCCCCGGTCAAATCGAGACAAGCGCATTGCTAAGGATTCATAATCTGCGTCGGAATCTGCCAAAATCGGCTTAAAATCCTGTGTAAGATTTTCCTTGGGAGTCACCAACAGGTAGCTTTCTACTTGACGCTGCAAATCTTGAATGATTTCTCTTTCTTCTTCAGCTCTTACCTGTACCAGCACTCCCCGACGAACTGCTTCTAATCTGTCCGCAATTTGCTTGATTTCTGCTTGAGTTAACAAACCCCGCTGTTTGAGGATGCTGACAAAATCACTGCGATCAAGCTTTTCCAACTCCCGACGTACCGTACCGGGGTCTGCTGCGGGGTCGTAAATTACATCGCGGAATTCCTGTTCAACTTTATCATTACTAAGTTGCCAAGCAAAGGTATTGTACAGATAATTCTCGACATCAGCACGAATCGTACTAAAAGACTGCGTTGGGGTCGGAAGTCCAATTTTATCTGCTTGTTCGGTGGCTTTATCTTTAGCGCTGGTGATGGTGCTAAGAATTTTTTCCACATCCAGGTCGGAAAGGTCGGCTCTTCCCATGACCACACCACCGAGGGTTGTCAAAGCTTGCTGTATGGTTTGCTGTAAAGGACCCATCGATTGATCTGATGTTTTACTTGCATCCCGATTACCTTGCTTCTGGGAACGCATTTCGCCGATCACTCGATCTAACTTCGCTTCGAGTTCATTAGTTTTACTTTGTCCCGGTGTTACAGTTTTGAGGTAGTCAACCAATTCGCTCAAACCGTTTCCACTGCTACCCGAACCACCTTGTTGGGAGCCGACCGTTTGCGTCCAAACATCATATAAAGTATCGGCAATGCGTTTAACTTCTTTCTTAGAAAGATCAGTACGACTGCTAACTAATTCTACAAACTTTTGCTTATCAATGTTACGCAGTTCTGCTGCACCAGCAATTGATTGAAGCGCTCCATCTGAAAGTAGACTTTCAAATTGTTTTCGTATTGACTGCACGTCCAACTCTTTAGGACGAACTGAATCCAAATAATCTTCTAAATTTTCTTTGATACTTTCTGGGTCGATCGCACTACCGATTTCATGACGTACTGCTGATGCTGCGGCTTCTGCGGTAGCTACAACCTGCTTATTTATAGCTTTTGCTCCAAATGCAGCCATCGCTGTTCCCGTAATTGCCTGAAGTCCAGAAGTTGCTGCATTAACAACATTTCCAATCAAAGAACCCACCGTTGTCGAACTGACCCACACCAGCAAACAAAAGTACGCGGCCCAAATTACCAAACCTAAAATCGCACCGATCCCTACATCTAAAGATAACAGACTGAGTTTTACGGCGAGAAAACAAGCGATAAAAAGCGACAATGTTACCGAAATCAACGTACCGAGACCGACAGCAGTACCAATCTTGCTAATCGTGCTACCTAAACTTTCACCTTGGCTATTACTATTATTATTTGAATCCGAATCTGATGAATGACCCAAAAAAGAAATTCCAGCAGCCACCGCTAAATTCGTCAACACCAACTGAATCGCGAAAGCTAGGATAATACCGGCAATCAAAGCGATAAAAAACTTCGGCCCGGAAAAAGCAACGGAAGCTTCTGCTGGCGTTATAGGATCGGGTGGGTTTACTATAATCGGAGCCTGAGCTATCCAATCCATATTGGATACTAAGGACATAAGCGTATTTTCAATCATCCTAATAATTTCCTTTAGGCTAACTTTTGGTGTGGGGAGAACAAAAACTAAAATTAATACAAAATCAAGTTTTTCTATTCATGCAATACCCATCTCATGAGCTTAGAATCCGGTAATATAGACCTTTTAAGCATCTCTCTCAAGTGAGAAAAATCTCTTTAATTACCTCCAGCGTTGGATAGAAGTTTTTTTGTTTAAGCTTACTACTTGTATTCAATAAACAAGAAAATATTTTAATTATACTTAAGCATTTATAATTATAAAGCCGTGAAACTCATGATGTAGCAAGTTTTGCGTTTCATTTTTACTAATGCGATCGCACTCAAATATTAGTATCGTCCATTATCTTAAAAGTCATGGTTTACTAACATATGTTCGGGGTTAAAATTTTTATCACCATCTTTAGGTAGATTTATCTATACCAAAAAATGTAAATTGATTTATTCCTTTAGGTAGAAACAGATTTTGTTACCAATCGTTACACTAGAGATAACAAACGCAATCAACCGTAATAATAAATAATATGCAAACTCCAACAAAAACCGATTTACCACCAGTAGCACCAGCATACAACGGTAAAGACCGTAACGCCTTTATTTTTGGCTTTAATCCTCAAGCAGAATTGTGGAACGGACGTTTAGCAATGATTGGTTTTCTAGCTTATCTAATTTGGGATTTAGCCGGATATAGCGTAGTACGTGACGTACTCCACATTGTTGGATACTAATTAGATAGCTAAGTATAAGAAATATAGCAAGATGTAGAGACTTCGCGATCGCGAAGTCTTTTTAATTTGTAGATAATTAATAACAAATTACATATTCCAAAAAATTGTTAGCAGTAGTTTTATTAACACAGAAAAGAATCGTTAATT
>NZ_JAYGHM010000029.1:0-3096 GCF_034931125.1 Rivularia sp. UHCC 0363
CCCCATTACCAATTCCCCATTACCAATTACCAATTTATAATTTACAACTTCGGTAAAATCTCCGGTAATAACTGTCCGGGAATTTTGGATAAAGCTAAATTTTGTCCTTGAATTCCTAATTCGTCGTGAAAGCCGCGAATTGTTTTAACCATATAAGAAATTGTGCTTTGATGAGCTTCTGAATCTTTACTTATTCCTGTCAAAGCTTGTAAATGATTCTCTAATGCTTTTTCTAAATATTGGGAACGAATAGATTTATCCTCTGTAAAAAATTTGTCCGTTGCTAGCTGATGATTTGCTAAACCTAAATTATTATGAGTTGCAAACACATCGAAACTTAAAGATACACCTTTAAGTGAATGAGCTAAAGCTAAGGCTTCATCATAAGCCTCAATACACATTTTTAAATACTTTAATTTATTGTGTTTGTCTGTATCGGATTGATTTGCTAAATGCCAGTAGGCTGTACCAAGGTTATTTTGTGTAGCGGCACAAGCTGTAGGAACGTTCGCTGAAGTACGATACTTTAATGCTTCGTTATAAGCGTCGATCGCTAATTGCAAGTTTTCGGTTGGCTGTTCGTATTGTGCAAGATTCCAATAAGCTGTACCAATATTATTTTGAATCATTCCGTATTTTAACGGTTCTTGGTCGGAATTATAATACAAAAGGGCATGGCTATAAGCGATCGCAGCTTGCTTTAAGTTTGCTACGGGTTGACTATATTGCGCTAAGTGCCAATAAGCAGTACCTAAATTATTTTGGCAGGCTGCATACTTTAATGGTTCCATTTCGGCTGTACGAAAACGTAAAGCTTCTGTATATGCTGTGACTGCATTTTGCCAGTTCTGGTCTGGATTGTTAAAACGAGCTAAGTCACCATAAGCCGTTCCCAAATTGTTCTGCACTCTCGCATAAGTTTCTGAGTGGGTTTCGGGTGAAATCAACTTCAGCGCTAATTCGTAAAATTCAATACCTTGCTCAATATAAGCTGGACCTTCCTGAGAATTAGGTGGTGTGCGGTACAGCATCCAATACAGCGTACCTAAATCATTTAACACGTCTGGCACCACCGGGGAAGAATCATCATAAGAAATAGATTCTTGATATGCCAGAATTGCCACCATTAAGTTTTCTAAAGTTGATTGTCCCTGTTCTATACGGATGCGATAAATATTTCCTAAGCGATAATAAGCAGCGCCAATATCTGCTTCATCCGCTTGTTGTGAATGTAAATCTTCAATTTCTTGCAAAATTTGCTGTACTTGCAAGTTTTGTTCTGGGTCGTCGGCGATTGTAGTGCCGATAGTTGCTAATATTAGCTCGGTTAGCTCTTTGCTAATATGAGGCAAATCTGACGAGTTAGGAATATTGCTCGGACTATTTCTCCGGATCGGTTGGACATTTTCCTCCTGCTGCATTCCAGGAACAAACACTTCCAATGCTGATAGCGGATTTTCTTCCTTTACAAAGGATTCTGCTTGCAGTTCTTCGGAATTACCCGAATTACGAAGTGTTGGTAATACTGGAAAATCCAAATCTTCCCCAAACTCCAAATCGCCGTCACCAAGTGGAATTGCTAATTGTTCGCCGATCAGTGGTTCTTCCACAGAGTCAAAATCTAAACTTCTCTGTACGGAAAAACGTCGTGGCGCACTTCTGGTTTGAGTTGTGGGAGTTGGTTCACCAGCAAACAAGAACACACCCGTCCGACAACGCCAAAACTGTGGTGCAGACTGTTGAATTGCGTGTAACCAAGGACGCGGAACCCATAGTAACAAACTTGATTCTAAAAATCTGCTGTCTTTTTGGCTTGACAGGTGCTGTTCTGTTAAACGCAGGTAATGTAAAAATAAACGCTGTATCGCAACAGGTTGTCTAGTTAACTGTTCCGTACCCACCATTTGAAATGATGGTATTGGCAAAGCTTTCCCTGGTACATCTTTAGAACCACCTACAACCGGCGGGGGATAATTCGTTAACCATTGATTTATTTGCGCTATGGGATTTGGGTCGTTTAAATTCAACCGTAAAGTGACCAATCTCGGGTAAGCTGGCGTACTAGCTTCAGATTCAATACTGATAGGCTGATACAACACCTGACCTACGGGATATGCCAAAGTTGAATGTAAACGAGCCGCCACCTGATTTCTCAGGTTTAAATCGTCACATACCGCCATGAAAATTTGTCTTCGCAAGCCTAAACCTAAAGCAAGTTTCAAGCGGTGATATACTTGCCGGTTCCAAGCTGAATTGTCCGATCGCACAGTATCCTTTAAGCTCATAGCGGCTCATCATCAGCCAAATGCAGTTTACTTCCCTTTAGGGACTATATATAAGCAGCAACCTTCGTTGTGACTATGACTACGATTTTCAGATAATTATTGCATTGCTCAGGAAAAATCCACTCTTTCAGGTTTTACTGACATTAGAAGTTCTATTTTATACCCAAACATCCTTAGCATTTTAACAAATAAAAAACCAGGCTCCTAAATAAATTGGAACCTGTGATACCAAAAATAGATGAATTTTTGTTAGAAACTTATATTAACCAACATTAGACACTGAGAAGGCGACGAAAAATAAACTTCCAAGTAATACCGCAGCACCAATTCCTAAAACAAGATAAGTTACCTGTTGCTTTTTATTAGGAGGTTCAGCCTTGTAAACCTTTGGCTCGCGAGCAAAATTATTTAAACGACCGCCTTCTTCTGTGGTATATGGCATAATCAAAATCCTTATTTTTCTGTCAATATTATTTTACATTGCCCGAGTTCGCAATTAATCACTCCGAACACGGATTAAATGGATGACACTGATTAATAACTCCAGTGGTACTAACTCCTAACTCCTAACTCCGGTGGTACTAACTCCGGTGGTACTAACTCCTAACTCCGGTGGTACTAACTCCTAACTCCTAACTCCGGTGGTACTAACTCCGGTGGTACTAACTCCTAACTCCGGTGGTACTAACTCCTAACTCCGGTGGTACTAACTCCGGTGGTACTAACTCCGGTGGTACTAACTCCGGTGGTACTAACTCCGGTGGTACTAACTCCGGTGGTACTAACTCCGGTGGTACTAACTCCGGTGGTA
>NZ_JAYGHM010000029.1:3121-12682 GCF_034931125.1 Rivularia sp. UHCC 0363
CGGTGGTACTAACTCCGGTGGTACTAACTCCGGTGGTACTAACTCCGGTGGTACTAACTCCGGTGGTACTAACTCCGGTGGTACTAACTCCGGTGGTACTAACTCCGGTGGTACTAACTCCTAACTCCTAATTAACCGTTCCCGTCAAGGGTGAGGAAGCACTCGCATAATCTTTGATGGGCATTCTACCAGCCAGATATGCTAAACGTCCGGCTACTGCGGCCATATTCATGGCTCGTGCCATTGCGGATGGGTTTTTGGCAAGTGCGATCGCGCTATTAATCAACAAAGCGTCTGCACCCATTTCCATTGCTTGGGCTGCTTCGGAGGGGGAACCAATACCAGCGTCTACTACTACTGGAATGCTGGCGTTTTCGATAATTATTTTGATGTTGGCGGTGGTTTGCAATCCCTGTCCGGAACCAATTGGTGCTGCTAAGGGCATTACGGTTGCACATCCAACTTCTTCTAAGCGAAGAGCTAGCATCGGGTCGGCGTTAATGTAGGGAAGTACGGCAAATCCTTCTTTTACGAGTTGCTCGGCGGCTTGCAGGGTGCCTATAGGGTCTGGTAATAGATATTTTGCGTCGGGAATTACTTCTAATTTGACGAAGTTATTATCTTCTTGTCCGAGAATCTTCGCCATTTCTCTTCCCAAACGGGCAACGCGAATTGCTTCTTCTGCGGTTTTACATCCTGCTGTGTTGGGCAACATCCAAATTTTGCTCCAGTCTAATGCTTCGGCTAAACCTTCGTGACCGGGAGCATTGGTTTGCACTCTGCGTACTGCAACTGTAACTATTTGACATTCACTTTCGGCTACGCTTTGCTGCATTGCGGTGGTATTACTGTATTTACCCGTACCCGTCATTAAACGGGATGTAAATTCTTTACCAGCTATAATCAATTTTGAATCTTCAATTGGTAACTTACTTATTCCGTTCGTTTGTAAAGAATTATTACCGTTGGAGAAATTTACCGAAGAAGTCAGCATAGCGGTAGTAGATGATGAATTGTGGAAGCGTGAATAGTGAAAGTGATTTAGTAACGGATCGGATTTTTCTTCTAAAATCGAATCGGCAATTAATTTTGCGGTTATGGGTGTTAGCAGAATACCATTACGATGATGACCAGTGGCAATTATTAAGTTTTTGCACCAACTATTACCGAGGATGGGTAATTCATCGGGAGTAGCAGGACGAAATCCATACCAGAATTCTTCGATGGGATAATTTTGTAACTGGGGATATAGTCTAGTAGCAGCGATGAGTAAATTTTGAATACCTGCGGGTGTATTTCCGTTCGTGAAGCCTACATCTTCGCAAGTAGCCCCAATAATGATTCTACCGTCTCGTCTGGGTACGATGTAGATATCATCTCCATACAGCACTCGACCTAAAGGTAATTCTGTAGCGGACAAAGGTACTTTAATGCTCAACATTTGTCCTTTTAAGGGACGCACTGGTAAAGGGAATAATTGATTAGACCAAGCACCCGTTGCTAACACGTATACAGAAGCGCTTAGGGTACCAGCATTGGTTTGTATACCCTTTACTTGTCCTTGCTGCTGAATGATTCCTTTTGCCGTAATACCTTCTTGGATTTCAACACCAAGATTTTCAGCCGCATTTAAAAGTGTTTGAAATAAGGCTCTATTATCTACTTGAGCATCTTCAGGGTACCACCAACCGCCAATTACTTCTTCACTTAATCCCGGTTGGTATTGATGGATTGTTTGTTTATCTAACCAGTGAGCAGCGGATGGGGAGATGGAGGAGAAACTATTCTCCTTGTCCCCTTGTCCCTCATAAACAGGAGCTAAAATACCGCAAGCCCAATAACCAGTATCTAAACCTGTAATTTCTTCTAATTTTCTCGTCCAATCTGGATACAAATGTAGCGAGCGATCGCATAATTGCCGCATAGCCGGATTGATAATTTGTTCGGCAGAAGGTGCCAACATTCCTGCTGCGGCTGTTGCTGCTGCTGCTTTTTGATTTCGGCCGATCGCGGTGACTTTTGCACCGCGTAGTTTTAGCTCAATGGCTGTTGCTAAGCCGATAATACCAGAACCAATAATTAAAATGTCACTAGTCATTAGTCAGCCGGTCATTAGTCGTTAGTTATTACTAACTAGTAACAAATAACTAATAACTTGTATGTCATAACTTGTAAATTCTAACCAATTGCTTATGACTCGCGTCTTTTACCATAATGCGCGAATTGGTACATTATCTCCAGTTCTTCTTCGGTTGGTACTGCTTGAAGGCGTAGTAGAATCTGTTGATGTACTACCTTGAGCAGTTGTCGGCGCACTCTGAACAGTTCTTCGGTTATTATTGTTGTTATTCTGGGCAACGTTGTTGCGATCGCTATTTTCTACCGAAGACCCAGTGGCAGTACTATTAACATTAATATTCGCTGGAAGCACTTGCGATTCTTTTCTCCTTGTCGAAGTCGAAACTTCAGCATTGCGTCCGTCCATCGGAAAGTTTATACCCAACAATGTACCTAGCAAAATCGCCAAGCCTCCTGCCATCAAAATTAACGGTGTCCATCTACCCATTTTTGTTCTATCTCCTAATTAGCGTTTGGGGTATTTTTTCTTACTTGTTAATATTCCAATTTTCCTGACTCAAAACCAATCTTTTAACTTTTGTCAAAAAGTTGTTCGCCGGGAAAATGGAAAATTTAGCAACGTTGCATTTGAACTATACAGCGATGCTGCCGGTAGACTTACCAAAATTATTAACATTCAATTGTTAATTACTTTATTAATTGCTGCTATAAAAATCAATGCCCGGACTGTTGCATATAAAAATTCAAACTTGAGCTTGCCAAATGCAATACCGGGATTGCAATACAATCATTGTCTTAGGTTTAGCTAAAATAACAGGCATCTTACGTTACCAAACTAGCTTTTTCTTACTATATTGACATTTTCTTTTCTTAGTTATCGCTCTATTTACTTATTATGACCGTAAATTCCTCACCTCAACTTTGGATCTACGACACCACATTACGAGATGGCACTCAGCGTGAAGGCTTGTCAGTTTCACTCGAAGATAAATTACGTATTGCTCGGAGACTCGATGAACTGGGAATTCCTTTTATTGAGGGAGGTTGGCCTGGGGCTAATCCTAAAGATGAGCAGCTTTTTTGGCAGCTAAAACAACAACCGCTCAAACAAGCGCAAATTGTTCCTTTTTGCTCGACTCGAAGACCGCTACAAAAAGCAAGCTCTGAATCAATGCTGCAAACTATTCTTGCGAGTGGTACTTTATGGGTAACTATCTTTGGCAAATCCTGGGATTTACACGTTACCGAAGGTCTGAAAACCAGTTTAGCAGAAAATTTAGAAATGATTCGCGATACGATTGAGTATCTTTGCGGTCAGGGTCGTCGCGTTATATACGATGCTGAACATTGGTTTGATGGTTATAAGCACAATCCCGATTATGCTTTAAAAACGATCAAAACGGCTGTCGCTGCGGGTGCGGAATGGTTGGTTTTATGCGATACGAATGGCGGTACTTTACCTCACGAGGTCTCACAAATTGTTACCGATGTCAAGAAAAACTGCCCCGATATTCAATTGGGAATTCACACTCACAATGATTCGGATACGGCGATCGCTAATGCTTTAGCTGGAGTCATGGCGGGGGTAACGATGGTACAAGGTACAATTAATGGGTATGGCGAACGCTGCGGTAATGCCAATCTTTGTTCTTTAATTCCGAATTTACAGTTAAAGTTGGGTTACAAATGCATTGCTCCTAATCAGCTATCAAACCTCGCACAAACTAGCAGTTTTGTCAGTGAAGTAGTCAATCTAGCTCCTGATGAACACGCTCCCTTTGTCGGACGTTCGGCTTTTGCTCATAAAGGAGGTATTCATGTATCAGCAGTACAAAAAAATCCGCTGACCTACGAACACATCGAACCGGAAAAAGTGGGAAATCTTCGCCGCATAGTAATTTCCGAACAAGCGGGAATCAGCAACGTTTTAGCTAAAGCAAATGGATTCGGCATTGAACTTGATAAAAATCATCCAGCAACGCGGGAAATATTACAGCGTCTCAAACAATTAGAAAGTCAAGGGTATCAGTTTGAAGCAGCCGAAGCTAGTTTTGAATTGTTAATGCGCGAAGTTTTACAAACCCGTCCCTCATTTTTTCAAGTCAAAGGCTTTCAAATTCATTGCGATTTAGGAAAAGGTTTAGAAACAACCAAAGCTCTTGCAACAGTTAAAGTCGCAGTCAAAGATGAAGATATTTGGGAAGCAGCCGAAGGTAACGGACCAGTAGCAGCCTTAGATGCAGCTTTACGCAAAGCTTTAGTCAAATTTTATCCGCAAATAAATACATTTGAACTAACAGATTACAAAGTCCGGATTATCAACGGGAATAGCGGAACCTCAGCCACAACCCGCGCAATGGTAGAAATCGGAAATGGTATTCAGCGCTGGACAACCATAGGAGTTTCTAACAATATATTAGAAGCTTCCTATCAAGCAGTAGTAGAAGGATTGGAATACGGTTTACTTTTACACTCGCTTGTTGATTGAGATGGGGAGATGGGGAGATGGGGAGATGGGGGGATGGGGAGATGGGGAGATGGGGAGACAATCTAAAATTCTATTACCAATTACCAATTACCAATTACCAATTACCAATTCCCAATTCCCAATTACCAATTACCAATTCCCAATTACCAATTACCAACAGAATTAATTTGTTTGTTAAAAATTGTTTTCGCTGATCTTGCCAATCTCAGACAAAATATTAAAAACACTCTCACACTTTGATGATTGGCGTAGCAGTTGATAGAATCCTCGCTAAATAGCGGTTTATTTCTCTAATCTGATGGTTTTGAGAATTAAAGATTTAAGCTAGATCAAGCGAAAGATTCCCAAGCTTGGGCTACGACTTGGGTTAACCAACGACGTTGTTGTTTATCAAGCACAGTATCTTCTGCTAAAAGTTGTGAAGTCAATTCTTCTAAGGATTGACCTTGAGAGCGGACTAATTTGATTACACCCGCGATCGCAACAGCAACCAGTTCCTCGTCAACCGGCTGTTGTCTCATCGCAAAGATTTCTTGGGGGTTATCTGGGATGGGATAATTCATGGTGTGTGTGTGAATAATTAAAGGAACAAAAAAACTTGCGAACTCTTAAACTTTCTTTACAGAATATTTATTCAACTGATAGGGCGGAGTTTACCGTGATTTACGACTTTCTTAAATCTGTCTTAATGAGTAGATTTTGGGTATATTGCCATCAAAAATGAAAGAAATTATTTATTTAGAAATCCCAACGACCGATACAGCAGTAGTCAGACGCTGGTTACAGACGGAATTTGAACCGGGAACTTGCGACAAGATATTAACGTCCGATGGCATTCGCTTGAAGTCGTCTGATACTACATCCATTGCTTCAGATATTACGGAAAAGTTACCAAACGAATTATCCGTATTTGTGTGGAATGTGCAGCGAACCACGTATTTAAAGGCGTTTCGATGGGGCGACAAATTTCCTTCTGAGATACAAATTTTACAAAAGCTCACCAAACAGGTGCGCGATCGCTTTCCTCATAATTATCCCGAACCACCTGTAATTGATTTGTCCAATCAATCAATTTTTGCCGCGCTAGCTGCTTATTATCCGCTTACGGTTAAGTATTTCCAGAAGATGCCTAACGGAGAATACGATCTAAACCGTGCTTACTGGTGGGAACAACGCTGGCGCGAGGGTGTAAGAAATCCCCAGCAGCCGCGACAGGTTTTGTTTTCGCACAACGATTTGACAAAAGAATTGCCCCATTCCCCCACTTTTGACCTGATCTATATTGGCGGTGCTTTAGGGGTTATTCATGCGGCAGTAATGGCAAAATTAGGCTATAAAGTACTGTTGGTGGAACGTTTACCTTTTGGGAAGATGAATCGGGAGTGGAATATTTCCCGCTCGGAAATTCAAAGTTTGGTCAATTTGGGTTTACTGACTGCTGCTGAAGTGGAATCAATTATTGCCCGAGAGTATAAAGATGGATTTAATAAATTTTTTGACGCTTATATTCCCGATAAACTCAAATCACCAATCCTTCACACACCAACTGTTTTAAATATAGCTTTAGACTCAGAAAAACTACTGAAGCTATGTGGCGAGAAACTGCGATCGGCAGGCGGTGAAATTTGGGATCGAACGGAGTTTATCAAAGCAGATATTGATGCATCTCAAGTTGTTGTAACGCTCAAGAATTTATCATCAGATCAAGATCAACATCTTGTGAGTGGAAGATTGCTATTAGATGCGATGGGAACGGCATCACCGATCGCATGGCAACTCAATCCAAAACGTGCTTTTGATAGCGTATGTCCGACGGTAGGAGCAGTTGTCGAAAGCGGATTTGAACCTCAAGTCTGGGATTCTCAATACGGCGACGTTCTCAACAGTCATGGAGATATTTCGCGGGGAAGACAATTGATTTGGGAATTATTTCCTGGAGAAAACGAAGAACTGACGATTTACTTATTTCACTATCACCAAGTAAACGCCAAAAATCCCGGCTCCTTAATGGAAATGTACGAAGACTTTTTCAGCATTTTGCCAGAATATCGGCGCTGCGATATGGATAAACTAGTGTGGAAAAAGCCCACGTTTGGATATATACCAGGACATTTCAGTGTCGGAAGTCGCGATCGCACCGTTGCTTTTAATCGGTTAATCGCGATCGGTGATGCTGCATCGCTTCAGTCTCCCTTAGTGTTTACGGGCTTCGGTTCCTTAGTACGCAATCTCGGTAGATTAACGGAACTTTTAGATACTGCGCTCAAGCATGATTTACTTGAAGCAAAACATTTGAACCAAATTCGTGCTTTTCAAAATAATGTTGCCGTAACTTGGATGTTTTCTAAAGGAATGATGGTTCCCACTGGAAGATTCATCGAACCAGAACGCATCAATGCTATGCTGAATAACTTTTTTGGCTTATTAGCAGATGAACCGTTGGAAGTCGCCGATAATTTCATCAAAGACAGGTTTAATTTGTCAACCTTCAACCGACTTGCATTAAAAGCGGCTAAGAAAAATCCCTCATTACTGCTGTGGATTTGGCAACTTGCAGGTGCGAAAGATTTACTCAGATGGGTTGGTAACTATATAGACTTTACCCGTCACAGTATAGTTAGTGCTGTATTCGGGAAGTGGTTCGAGCGATTTATTCGTTCAATCCAGCCAAAGTTAGAACCTCGCTTTCCAGCGTTGTGGTTACGACTGTTGGCTATAAATTATGCACTTAGCGCAGGTACTGCACTTCCCCAACATCAAAATTATCAATTAAGAGTTGAAAGTAATCAGTTAATAGTTAATAGGGAATAGGGAATGGGGAATTGGGAATAGGGAATTGGGAATTGGTAATTGGTAATTGGGAATTGGGAATTGTTTATTAAACAGTCAGGGAGCTTGCGGAGCGGACACTACATACGATTTCATAACTCCTAACTCCTAACTCCTAACTCCTAACTCCTAACTCCTAACTCCTAACTCTTATGGGGAAACTTTGGTAATTCTACTGACGATAGGGATTTTCGCCCTTTGGGTGGTCGTTTGGGATAAATTAACGGTGAAGGAGAATTAGTATGGTAGTCAGGATTGTTGATTATCTCGATCGATGAAGTATTTTCGGATAAGTGAAAAGCTGGAAAATGCTCGATTTCTTCCCAATAATCTTGAGTTTCGCTAGTGTTATTGTCACTAATTGATGAGGTAAAACTAACTGTCTGCTCGCTCTGGGTGGAATAATTTTGACGATCAACATTTATTACAAGATCATTGTTATGATTCGTTCCAGAGGGTTCTAAGACAGTTTTCCAAGTAGGAATAATAGCTTGGGAGGTTTCTGTATCTTCTTTTGAGGAAGCTTTTGGCAATCCAGATTCAGCTTGAGAAAAAAATGTTTGGATAACGCTATCTAACTTTTCTTCTAATTCCGATGAATCTGACAGGGATACTTGGTGTTCAGTTGTTTCCTGCTCTGCTGCATCATAATTTACTAAATCTTCTGTCGGCACTATATCTGGATTAGCTGAAAATTCCCAACTAGAAGATTCTTGAATGGGATTTTCACTATCATTAGCTGCCGATGTTGTGAGAATTTCTTCCCAAAGGTCATTTTGTATTTTGTATGACTCTGGTGGAGCCGACCAAGGTTGAATTAACTGTGTGCTGCTTGTGGTTTGAGTTTGCGATAATTTATTTAATTTTGAGTTAGCCGTTATATCGAGAAAACTACTGTCATTATCATCAAGGGTATCGTAACCAGGAACTGATGTTTCTAAACTCTTTTCCAAAGCAGCTTTAAATTGTAAAGTTTGACGCTGCTGACGTTTGAGTCTAGTACGTAACTCGCGACAAGCATTTTCTGACTGCGATAAAAGGCTGGTTTGTTCGTCGTACTTAGTTTGTATCAAAGCAGATTCGCGTTCCAACTGAGCAAGACGTTGTTGATTCAATTCGATCTGTCCTTTGTATGACTCAGCTAAGCTTTCTTGACGTTGAGAATTTTTAACAGCATTTTCTAACTGATCGAACAAAGATTGGATCTGTGCTTGAGCAGCATTTAATTCTTGAGTTTGCTGTTTAAACATTGATTCTGCAACGGTTGCACGTTTTTTTTGTCGTTGTAAAGCTGCTTGGGAATCATTTAAAGCCGTAGTTAGTTCCTCTACTTGCTCGTACAGTTTATTGTTAGCAGAACGTAATTCTTCGTTAAGTTCCAGCAATTTCTGGAATTCTGTATCTACGATCGCTTGTTGTTGAGCGTTAGGTTCGGCAACCCAGTCATCTTTGGGAGGAGATTGTGAGTTCGTTTCCCGATCAAATTGATGTGACTGACTCGGTTGAGAATCAATAATTACTTCTACTACTCGATCAATATCTTCTGTGACATCTTGTTCTGAGAAATCGGCAGTTTGATTTGGCACTTCCTCAGACGCTGGTCTTAGCAACAGTACTTCTGTTACTTTATTTTCACCAGCTAAAATCGAATGAAAAGGATTAGCCGTTCCCTCAGACGATCGCGACGAATCAACAGAATTGAAATTTTGATCAGCCCCATCATCTGGGGTTTGGGCTTCATGCATTACTCTTAACCCACCAGCTTCGATTTCAAAGCAGACACTACGGTATAATTGTTCATTTATGCTGTCTTAACAAAATCTTCTCTTTAAGGCAAGACACACTTTACCCGATATAAGTGATTAACGAACGGTAATTTGTCATTTTCCCGGTTTTTAAAGCAAAAATATAGAATTTAAATAAATTTCATTAAAAAATTTTATAAACTCTATGCACTTCTAAGCAATTGTACTCGACAGCGATTTTGAATCAACTCAGTTCAATTACTTTTATTAATTTTAACTGTTGTTAAACCCTGCATTCTAATGTAGCAAATTACTCTCCTATGTAGGCAAGCAATAATTCTAGTACGGAATAATTTCTCCCCATCCCCTCATCCCCTCATCCCTTTCACCGAGTAAAATTTTAAGGTCTGAGCAAGACGG
>NZ_JAYGHM010000029.1:12776-53059 GCF_034931125.1 Rivularia sp. UHCC 0363
ATACTCACCTTAAGGAAGCCAGCGGGGATGAAAACCGACTAAGGGAAGTTGTTCTGGTTTTAGTTCTGCGTTAATATCATTGTCGTTACCAGGCAATAAGGGCATTAACCACAAGCTACTTGTATTGATTTCCTGTCCGTCGTCTGTTTTTAAAGGTTTTTCTCTTGCGGAAGTAGTGGTATCTGCTGTTGATACTACTTGGTCGAATAATAGCCCCAAGCCATCGGGGGATAAACTCATTTGTAAGTCTCGTTTGTCGGGAGGTAACACTAATAATGCCTTCTGCTGTCCGGTTTTCAGATTAATTGCTACTAAGTATGGCTGTTCTTGATAGCTTTCCCCTGGTAATAATTGGGTTAATAAGCAATAAAGAGTAGGTGAAGCTGGGTCAAATTCGCATTTAATAATGGAACCAGTAGTTTTTATTAATTGTTTTTGAGTACCTTGATTGGTAACTAAAAATAAATCTCGCGTGTAATCGGTGTTGAATTTTACCAAAACCGCTTGAGAGCCATCTTTGGAAAAAGCTTGCAGTACACCAAATTGCGGTAGGAAATCTAGGGGTTTGCTAGCGTCTATCTGTATCGGCAGTATCGCTGTTCCTTGACCTTGAGCAACTGCTACAGCTTGACTATCTGGAGTGATTAAAAAATCGCCTGATGGTTGTTCGTTTTTTATGGGTTTGGGTTCATCTTCCTTACCGTTATCTCCAATAGGAAGAAACCACAGCCCAAAATCACTGGGGTCGTTTTTACGCGCTCTTTGTAAAACTATAGTTTTACCGTCAGGAGATAAGTCAAATTTGAGGATTTGATATTCTTTACTATCTAAAACTAAATCAACTTTCGCTGGTGATTTTGCGTTTCTTTGTGTGTCATCAGAAATACCCGTAGTTACTGTATACAGTTGAGCTGATAAAGTATCTTGGCTGCTTGCAGTATGAGCAGAAAATAAAATTTTCTCCCCATCCGGAAATGCTTCAAAATCCAACACCACTAAGTCTTTAGGGGTAAGTAATGTTTTTTGTTCTTGAGTTAAGTTGTAAAGAACTAATCTTCCTCTTTCTTGTGCCTCAGCACCTAAGTAGAGAATAACGCGATCGCGAGAGCGAAAAGTACCTACAAATGGCTGAATAAATTTTTCTGTTTTTTTAAGAGTAGCGAATTTGTCTTTAGCATTCTGTAATTCTACTGTATATCTCTCTCCATAGGGGGCTGGTGTTAAAAGCGTATAAACCATCCTTCTTCCTGCCCAACTGATTTTTCCCGCTAAAGGTGGTTCGATTTTCAAATTCTTTTCTACGCTTTTAATGTCCATTGGACGGCTAAAGTTAAGGTTAAAAGATATGTCATCTGCTCCAATTTTTGCATTTTCCCAGCTAAAGCTACGAACGCTTGGTTTAACCCCATCACCTTGCAATATTATCAATCCAATTAGTACAGTTAACGCTAGTATTAGTCCTAGAGCAACTCGGTCAAATGGTTGAAGAAATATCTTGTTAGTAGTCATTTCAATTTTGGATTTTAGATTTTGGATTGTCTTGCTAATTTTGGATTTTAGATTTTGGATTGTCTTGCTGATTTACAGCAGTTTGCAAATAAATGAGGTACATTCCCCCTGCTTCCTTATAACGATATGTCCTGTACCTCACTCAAATGAAATCGGCTGTATGATTTTAGATTATCCTCAAATTTGAAATGATGAGTTTTTTTTGTAATCCCAAATCCATTGACGCGGAAGCGTCTTCCCGTAGGGTAATCTAAAATCTAAAATTCGGTGATTCAATCTAGTAACTGTAGGGATTTTTAGGTTGAGGAACTTGTTTCGCAGAATTCGAGATAATTGTTAATTGACGTTTCCCTGTAAGAGTTTCTGTTCCCATTTTCCCTTCAATTTCCAGCCAACTATCTTTTTTGAATTCTTCTCTTGATTGTCCTTCTTTTAATTTGATCGGTAAACCTACCGGATAAGCATCCGCAGCACAGCAAGTCAACACAAATCTTGCTAAAAATAAATATTCATTACCCAAATCTGGCGGATATATAACAAATCCTGTGACCTTTACTTTTTGTCCTGTATATGCATCGGGTTCAGGATAAACGCTGAGTGTCCGCGACCAATCGACTAAGGAACGTTCTTCGGGACGGACGGAAGTGCGGAATGACTGCGGTTGAAGACGAGAATTTCCGGAGGATAAGTCGGTTACACCTCTTTGCAATGCTTTATCGCTGGCAAAAACTTGAGGTGCAACAAAAAAACCTAAAATTGCGACTGCGATTAATAAAATACTGCCCAAACGAGGAGGTATTAAGTTCATATGTTGGACGTTTGGAACAGCTTCGCGCTGTTGTAAAAGCTGTCCTCCTTTAGCAATTCCAACAATTATTAATCCGATACCGGCTACAACAACTAATGCGAAGTAGTTGGGATGAATCAGTAAATACAACTGTTGGGTTAGCCAATATTTCAACATTAAAAATCCCCAAGCTGTAATTGCAATTACATCTAGCCAAGGAAGTAAATTATTGAAGACTTTTGATCGGCGTTGTTTTATTGAACTCATTGCTTATTGATTGTGGGTGTGAAGAAGCGAAAATTAGGCTCGGAACATCAATGGGAACAAACTTACTCGAAAACTAACTTAATATCGAACAGTAAATAAATTACATGGGACTTTTTATTAAATTTAATCAAGGGAAAATAATCATTAATACACGGACTTAAACGAATGCGATGGTTTTTTGATTTTAAATGAAATGTAGGTTGATTATTAGACAGAATAAAAACGTTAATTGTGCTGCTAATGCAAACAGATAAAACACTGCTTTTGGTTTGAATATTGATAACATCAGACCTACACCTTTTAGGTCAATCATTGGACCAAAAACCAAAAATGCCAACAAAGAACCGCTAGTAAAAGCGGAAGCAAAAGATAAAGCAAAGAAAGAATCAACTGTAGAACAAATCGACACAACCGCTGCAAGTACCAGCATTGTCGTGATTGAACTAATCGGACCCGCACCCAAACTAAGAATCAATTCGCGGGGTGCTAACACCTGAATTGCAGCAGCGATCGCACTTCCTAAAACGAGTACGGCACCTAATTCTCGTAATTCTTGCACTGTATTATCTACAACTAATCGCATTTTGTCGGCTAGCGGTTTAGTTGCTGTAGTTGCGATCGCGGCTTCCGTTGCTATCGTCTCCATCCGCATGGTTTGACCGAGTTTTCCACCTAGTAAATAAGTACCTGGTTTGAGCAAGGTTGGTACCGTTTGTCTTTCTAAGTCAGAAGGTTCGAGAAGTTGTTTATTGTCGGTTTTTTGCGGTTGATTAAATTTTAAATAGCGAGCAATTGCCGGTTGAACAATGGGACTTAAGTCTTTCTGAAAGCTAAAAACATAGCCAATAATTGTAGCGATTAATAAAGATAAGACTACCCTTAATACAACTATTTCTGGCTGCTCGCGGAATGCAACCCATGTTGCCCAAATTACAATCGGGTTAATTGTCGGTGCTGCGAGTAAAAAACCAATTGCAAATGATGTCGGCGCTCCCTGCATGATAAATCGCCGCGCTACAGGTACGTTACCGCACTCGCACACCGGAAACAAGAAGCCCAACATACTACCAACTAAAGCCGCAAATAGTGGATTTTTGGGGACTTTTTCCACCAATGTACGCTCATCTACAAAAAATAGCAGCATACTGGAGAACAAAACTCCTAGCAATAAAAAAGGTATTGCCTCTACCAACAGGCTAAGGAATATGGTGAAACCATTGCTAAGTTGATTCATGAGTGTGGTTTTTTTTTGACGCTTTTCAAGCTGTGCTGAGTTATTAAAGATATGTCTTAGTTATTTTAGCGGAATCGCGATTGTACGCACGTAAGTAGAGTAAACTATACATCATTTTCACAGATTTAATTAGGGTTATGTCATTTTCGTTTTTCGTTACCTTTTTAGCTACCACGAAAATAAATGTTTTTGTCAACTGAAACTACAATAGCCTCTGAAGACTATACTTTAGGCTTGAACCCTCTACTATATGCATTGAGTTTACCCCCCCACACGATAGATCGTTAAACTAACCCTCGCAAAATAGGTTAAGTAATAACTAAGATTTCAGTTCGAGTTTCTCACACTTGATATTTCTGCCTTAATTTATACCCCCCGGCAGAAAACACGACTTGGTTATGTTTAGGATACGCATTTTCAATCAAAATGGTTCCAATTTAATAGTTTAAGTTCTCAACCACACAATTGTTATCTATCTATCTTTAGACTTACAATAATTTAACTTCATTTGATGTTATCTTCGACGCATTTTCATAAAGCGTTGGTATCTTTTCAATATTTGGTATCTATTGATGAGTTCTATGGATAAAATTTACTTCTGCAAGAGTATTACGTAACTTTTTCAAAACTTTATAAATAAGTTGGCACAAATAAACCGAACTATGTAACAAAATGTAAATTGGATTAAAGGCTTTACTCCTACTTTCTTGTCCTAATTACAATTTTCAACGCCAACCTACTTAGATTGTCGTCTCAATAATTTATTTTTATACCTAACGATAGAGTTTTGGATTGAAATGAAAAGCTGTAAAGTCAGATTTGCTAGTAAAAAGCGAAAAACGATGGTTTTAAGGGATATTTTTGTTTTTTGCCCCTGATTCGTCTCCATGCTCTATATCCCCGATACAGGTAGAACCTAATTTTATTATTTAATAAATGCAAAATCAGCCTTCATCCGTGAGATTTCAATCGTTAGGATGAAGACGTTTCGACTAATTTGAGTGATGATATAAACAGTTCATTAAACAAGATATTTCGCAATTCTCGATGATGTCAGAACAGCTTAAATATGTTTTTTCAATGTAAAACATAAGGCTTTCTTACAAATATATAGACAAGTATATTGATCGGAAAGAATTGTTTATTAGTAGAGTAATCAAATTATGAAAATTAAAGCGATCGCAGCGGCAGCAGCATTAACTACAATGTTTTTAAATGCACCCGCAAAAGCAGAAAAGCCCGTATCTACAGAAGTATTAAGGTTGACTCAGACGGGAGAATGCTTTGGTTGCGATTTAAGAGGTGCTAATTTAAGAGGCGCTCATTTAATTGGTGCTGATTTAAGAAATGCCGATCTAACAGGTGCAAACCTCGAAGAAGCTAACTTAGAAGGTGCAGATCTAACAGGTGCCGATTTAGAAGGTGCTAATTTATCTAGTGCTTTTGTTAATAGCACTACGTTGAATAAAGCCGACTTGACAAATGCCGATTTGAGCGATGCTCAACTGTATAGCGCTCAATTAGAAGACGCTACATTAGTAGGTGTAAATTTGAGTGGTACTGACATATTTAATACATCAGTTGGCGTTGGTGGAGAATCACCACAAGAATAAAGCTTTAAATTACTACGAATAATAATTGGGGTAGAGTTGAGATTAGCTGTATGTTAATCTGCTCTACCAATTTTGCAGCAAAATTGGATTTCTATGAAAAAATTTCAAAACAGTACAGATAACACCTGTAGAGACGTTGCATTGCAACGTCTCTTCTTCGATCAGGTTCTATGCTTTAACTTTTTATTCACCCGTAATTGACAAACCCTCAACCCAAATTCGGGGACAAACCCCTCCGGGAGTTAATTCGGGTTCCTTCTCAACACAAACAATTGATTTAAGAAGCTGAAGAAAATCACCAGCTACAACTGCTGAATCAACGCTGGTTTTTTCTCCTTTATCGATCAACCACCCATCAAAAGGTAAAGAGAACGAACCTTGCAAAGATTTAACCCCTGCATGAAGTGCTTGTAAATCGTCAATAAAAACTATATTTTCAGCAGTATCTAAACTGAATTCCCGTTCGGGTGCTGCACTCGCAAAAACGTGGTAAAAGTTAGGACTAACAGTTACTTTGGCTCCAATATTCGCATTCCCTGTAGGTTGAGCATTCATGCGTTTTGCAGTACCCGCACTGTGGAGAAAATTTTTCAAAACTCCGTTTTCAATCAATGATACCTGACGAGTGGGAGTTCCTTCCCCATCAAAAGTTTCTGCACCAATATTTGCTGGATGTAGCGCATCATCATATAGCGAGAGTAAAGGAGAAGCAATTTCTTTACCCAAATCATCTGGAGTAGATAAACTTTGCTTGTCAAGAATGCTTTGAGCGTTAAATAAATTAGAGAAAGCACCCAGCAGACTTAAGAAAGCATCCGCAGAAAACACAACCAGATACTTTCCAGTGGGAATTTTGCGGTAATTCAAATGACTGATAGTTTTCTCTATAGTTTCTTGAATGCAGCCATTAATATCTAAATTTTCTAGACCTTGACTAATCCTAAAAGCACCAGCACTACGGGGTTTTCGACCTTCTTCCTCTGTTTTACTGTAAAGAAAAATTGATGCAAAAGAATGGGACTCGGCTCTCATAGCACCATCGCTGTTCAGATAAAACCTCTCAAAATCTTTTTGCGATAAAGAATTGTAAGGTACACCTTTAATAGCTTGATGACCTGCAAGTACTTCTTTTTCCGCTATTAGAAGACTATCGATTAAAGATGAAACTTCTGCTGGAGATGCTTTTGCGTGAGTACCATTTGCGATCGCAGTTTTAGCTTCTGGACTAAAATCAGGTGTATTTTCTTTAACACCAAATGCACTCGCTTCAAATGCAGTTTTCAAAGCCAATTCCAATCCTTTGGGGTCTACATCCGTAGTACTAGTGACACCCATTGTATTGTTGTCATTCCAGACTCGCACGGTAACACCAGAAAGGTTATTAGCTTTAACTTGTTTCGGCTCACCTTGGTCTACCTGGACGCTAGTTGAATCTACTATAGAACCGTAAATATCAAATTTTGCGATACCGATTTTTTCTGCACTTTCTTTAGCGGAAGCTGCAATTTCTTGTATGTTAGGCATAGTTAATTTTGGATAAAGTTATTTCAATATAAAGATCTGGTTTAATTCATAGGGAGTAGGGAATAGGGAGTAGGGAACAGGAAATAGGTAAATTATTTTTAACTCCTCACTCCTAACTCCTCACTCCTAACTCTTTAGCGTCCGCCGACAGTAATCGAATCAACCTTAATATGTGGTTGTCCTACAGTAGTATAAATGCTACCACTAACCGAGCCACAGAAACCTGGAGCTAAAGATAAATCTTGGGAACACATGGAAATTCTATTCATAATTTCCTGAGCTTCACCGATTAGAATAGCTCCTTTTAAAGGTTTAGTAATTTTACCGTTTTCAATCAAATAGGCTTCTTCTACACCAAAATTGAATTCACCCGTAGCACCAACGCTACCACCACCCATTTTCTTACAGTAAATACCTTTATCAATGGAAGCGAACAAATCTTCTGTAGAATGTTCCCCAGTGGCAATGTAAGTATTTCGCATCCGACTCGCAGCAGCGTAAGTAAAATTCTGCCGTCTTCCGCTACCAGTTCTGGGATGTCCGGTACGTGTTGAACCCGATCTATCTGCTAAGAAGTTTTTGAGAACGCCTTTTTCAATTAATAATGTTCTTTGGGCTGGCATCCCTTCATCGTCCATATCAATAGTGCCAAAGGCATTATCAGTACGTCCTTCGTCCCAAGCGGTTAAAGCTTCATGAGCAATCTTTTCGCCTTTCTTGTTAGCAAAAGGAGAAGTGTTGCGTTCAATTTGAGTTGTTTCGAGTAAATGTCCACAAGCTTCATGAAATATGACTCCACCAAAGTGATTCGCCATAATAATCGGATAATCACCCGATTCTACATAGTCAGCATAAAGCATTTTGCCAGCAGATTCGCCGATTTGCTCCGCTGCTTGCTGGAAATCCCAAGTTTTGAGGAAATTGGGGTCGCTGGTATTTCCCGCACGTTCGGCGATAGAACTGCGATTAGCACCATCAGCACAAAGTAAACTTAATGCTACCGATTGAGTTAAGCGGATATCGCGAGCAAAAGTACCATCACTCGCTGCAACTAAAATTTCTTGCCAATCGCGGAAATAGGAAGCACGACGGGATTGAATGTGACTCGCTTTTTTATTTATCTGAGCGGTACTATCAAGCAGCACCTCTCCCATTTCTCGCATGGAAGTGCATAAAGGCAACCATGCATCTTTACCTCTTTTGGTCGCGTAGTCTCTGAGTAATTCCAGGTTAATTTCGGCGATAAAAGCATTTGGTACGGGTAATTGCAGCCCCACAATTGCCAAAGCTTTTTCTAAAGCTAATTTTAAGCCAGTAAAAGAAATATCATTTGTGCTGACGTAGCAATCAGCCTTGCCGCGAAATACTCTCACACCTGCACCCGTCGAAAGACGAGGTGTAATGCTAGTAATAGTATCCTCTTCTGCTAAGCAACTGATATAGCTGACGCGCTCTAAGAAAAATTCAATAAAATCAGCGCCAGCAGCACGTCCCAAACCTAATAAAGTGGATAAAGGTGCTGCCCAAGTTTCGTCAAACTGCTCTTGTGTAGAAGAGTATTGGAGATTGGGAAGTTCTTTGGAAAGAAGCAGAGTACTTGTTTGCATGAGTTACCTGTTGATTGAGGAGCTTTATCTTAAGCTAGTTATTGCGGTTCTTATTATGAGAAGATACAGCAAACCGTAGGGGACTGTGTATCATCTTAGCTAATATCTATGAGGTTGTTGGAGTTCCCAGCAAGACTAGGTGCAACAAATTATTATTGTTTTGTCAAAGAAATAGCACAAATTAAAGTTATGAAAAAATTTTATGAAATAACTCTACAATTCATCGGGGTTAATATTTAATTCCCGCAGTTTTGCTGCTAAACGCTCGGCTCTTTGACGTTCTTGCTCTAATGGAGTTGGAATCCAATCACCTTTATCGTCATACCAGCGTAACCACAGACGTTCGATACCTTTATAATTACCTTGCCACAAACCTAAACCCATTTCTAAACTTGGCATCCAAATACGCGGTTCTTCTAGATTAAGTTCCGTATAGGAATCAGCTTGCAGAATAAAAGCTCGTAAAGTATCGGTGTAACGATCAAATACGATGTAATAAGGAACCCGGAGAATTCTTTCGTAAACCTGCCATTTTGTAGGTGGTTGTTCTGCCTTGACTATACGTATTTGACCCAAATCTTCCTTTTCCGTACCGGGGGAAAGCAACTCTACTACAACAAAAGGGTTTATCCCCTCTTGCCAAACTACATAACTTAAACGTAAATCTCTTTGTTCGTAAAACCGAGAAGTTCCGACTACCGCAAACCAATCGGGACGTTTATACCACAAAGTATTGCGGGAATCATAGTAAAGATTTAGGTCGGTAGCAACAAAAATTTCATCAGTAGAATAAGTTGGTGGACGGAAAGTTTCCTCCAATAATTGCGGTTGATAAATATGGAATTCATCCGGCAAACCAGGCTCCTGTAGGTCTTCACTAGGTAGATCGTACATCGTCGGAAGACTTTCTTTTGCAGGAATTGGTGGGTCTGTTTGGTACATACGTGCTACTAATAAACCGCTTAACTTGATGGTAGCCGATGGAATCAATTATCGGTTAACGGTTTTCCCTAATTGCACTTTCGATCATCAGGAAAAAAAAGCCTGGGATTGAGACTTGCGCCAGTGCGACCCGTAATCATCCATAATACAGAACGGAATACATCGCGAGAGACGTGTAAAAATGATTCTTTTGGTAGATGCGAAGTTACAGAAATAGGAGTGAAAGTTATACCGCGACTGCCTAAAACTATTGTTGCGATCGCGATCGCTCTAGGCAGATGAAAATCAGAAGTGGAATTTTAATTATTTGTTAACTGTCATCCCGATAAACTTGACTTCGATGTTTTACCCTAATCACAGTTACTAACAAAATATCATCAAAAATATCGTATACTACCAGGGTAATCTCCTACTCGAATCCGATATGAATTCTCTTCGCCTTGTAATTTTTTAACTCCATTAGGACGAGGTTCTATTGCTAATTCATTAAGTTTAATTTGTATACTTTCTTGCATCTATAGGTAGTTTTCTAAATTGTTTACTCGCAACTTTTGAAAAGTCTACACTGTAAGTCACGCCACATCCTTTTTAATTTCATTTTGTATTTCTGACCACTTTACAGTACCGTTAATACGTATATCTTCCCTGGCTTCTTGAATAGCTTTTAAATCCTCTTCATCCTCTTGATCGTCAATTTTTTTCAATAAAGCATAAATTTCATCTAAAGTACTGTCGTAAGCTTGGTAAAGCAGTACACTAATATCTTTGATTAACTCTTCTCTCTCACGTTCAGTTTTCATGTTGATACCTTTTCAACTATTTCGCTACTGATTACAAAGGGAAAGCACTTATTGAACGTGCCTTCGACTTATTAATAATGATAATACGTGCTATTGTGAATCAATTAATTGCACTTTCGATCATCAGGAAAAGGAAGCCTGGGATTGAGACTTGCGCCAGTGCGACCCGTAATCATCCATAATACAGAACGGAATACATCGCGAGAAACGTGTAAAAATGATTCTTTTGGTAGATGCGAAGTTACAGAAATAGGAGTGAAAGTTATACCGCGACTGCCTAAAACTATTGTTGCGATCGCGATCGCTCTAGGCAGATGAAAATCAGAAGTAATTATATACAAGTGTTTAAGATTAAGTTTTCCAAAGTCTTCTACCAAGGAAGTAAAATTAGTAACCGTATCTACAGCGCGGTAATCGAGGTGAATTCGTTCTGGAGCAATACCCGCAGCAGCAAAAATCTGGTTGGCTTTCTCGCAGGAAACACCACTCGAAACCCAAATATCTAATGTAGGGTAATTTTGAGCAAATTGAGCGGTAAATTTTTCTCTGGCTTCTCCACCACCAAGGATGAGAATGGCTTGAGGTTTGGGTGCTTGGTGGGATGCAATAGCTAATTTGATGGGAATAGCTGCTAGCAGAATCAGGAGGAATGTGAATAGGGCGATCGTTGTGTATTTAAGGGTGAGATAGAGCCATTTCATTAATTTAATTGTGACAAAGCTTTTTTAATAGTAGATCGGCTACAGTTTAAATCGCGCTTCAGGAATAGTTATTGCATAAAAGTTACGTACCACTTTTTCTTAGCTGTTGTCGTAGCTTGGAAAAAGTAAGTAATGAAACTTGGGTTCAGTTATTTTTCTCAGAAAGTTCTTGCTCAATTAAACGAATGCTTAATAACAATTCTGCAAAAGCACGCTCAAAAGCATAATACCAACCATGCCAGCCATCAATAATTCCGCCTTTGAAAATGAGTATATAAAATATAATAACAAAAGGAGCTATAATTTTTTGTTTTCGTATTTTGTCGCCTAAACTCAATTGATTAATTGGAGTTTGTGTCAGCTTTTTGACTTCGGATATCATGTAGCGGTCTTGCGCCCACAGCCAACTACTTAAAGATTTGCGATCGTCGTGATGGATATAGGAAGATAGCATTGCTGACTTCCCATTAATTTGTAAAAGTTGCGTATGACCATCATCAATGTAAATCGATTTTTTTTTCTGAAAAAGAACTTGGCGAGGAGGAAGTATACTTCCTCTAAGTGGCTTACCGTAAACGCAGTATTTAAAGCGAGTAAAATAGCCACTAATTTCTCTATCAGTTTGTAAAGTTTTAATTTCTGAAATTAACTCATTAGTAACAATGTAATCTGCATCTAAAGAAAGAACCCATTCAGATTTTACTTGCTCTAGTCCATAATTCCATTGTCTTGTGTGGGTGTCAAATTTTCGTTGTAATACTTGAACTTGAGGGTAAGATTTTATAATTTCTAATGTTTCATCTGTACTGTGACTATCAATTATAACAATTGTTTTTGCCCAAGTAAGATGTTGAAGGGTACGTTCTATATTAGGGGCTTCGTTGTAGGTAAGAATTAGTGGGGTAATCTGCTCAAAAATAGATGTACGATTGTAGTTTGAGACTAGCATTTCAAATCTAAGAGGTATATAAAAGTTTATCTATTTAGCTAATGAATGGCTAGCGAAACCAACGCATGAGATATTGAAACACGGAACCACTAGTTTCATTATTTAAGTGGATAAAGTTTCGTATAGTCCAAATAGGCAATTGAAGAATTGAACATAAAATCCGCAAAGGCTCAATCATAGAAGATTGTTTTTCAAATCCAAATTGACTAATCTCTTTACTTGCAACAAGATTCATCCAAAAAATATCTTCACTTTTTAGAGAGGGACGTTCAGCAATAAGGAAACTTGAGTTATCTGGTGGTATCTTACTTGCTAGTTTGGAAACTGGATTTAGTAAGAAAAATTTTTGAACCTCATTTAGTACGGCTTCAGAATCACTTTTCATATCCTCTGTGCGAACAACTAATGTATTTTGAGCATAAGAATGTGTAGCGTATGTAGCAGCACGTATATAACCTCGCCAAAGCAAAGAACAAATTAGAGGATGATATAGTCTTTTAAATTTAGTTCGTTCGGGTTCTTGCCAACGGTCTCCTTGGTGTTTGTAAGAGAGCATAAAACCATAAGGTTCTCGAATCATAATTACGAATCGAGAATTAGGCATTGCTCTTATAATTCTATCAATCCAGTTAACATGATGGGGTGTTTTTTCAATAGTAATTTTTTTGCTTTCAGCTTCACATATTGTTTGACAAATTTTTTTAAATACTGATACTGGTGTAGGCACAAATTCAGTATTCCCAAAAGCTGTTGGAATCAGATTCTTTAAATTATTCGGAGTAATATTTTTGAGATTACCATTCCCTTTACCTAAAAAAGCTTCACAACCATGTTGAATTAATCTTGAGAGAATATTATCTACTTGTTTCTGACTATATGTTCCGTCTTCTTGTGGTTGAATATATGCTCTACCCCAAAATAAACTTTCACCAAATACTGCTGTATCAGGATGTTCATTAAGGCATTTACCTAGCCATGTTGTACCACCACGAGACATCCCAGTTATGAAGCGAGCAATAAAAATTGTCTGACTCATATTCTTACTTTCAAGTATTTTTGTTTCCATCACTTATTACGGTTCCTCCCTGTATTATTGGTATAAGCAACCAGAGAATCGTTAAATTGAAGGCAACTAGGCGGCTCTGTGCCACCAAGAATCCATCGGTAAACATTTGCCATGTCTCTTGCAACAAAATTCCATGAGTATTTAGTTTCTACTAAATTTCGTCCTCTTAAACCCATCCCTTGTCTTTCTTCTGAGGACATATTCATTGCCTCATTTAAAGCAATATGGAGTGACTGTTGGTTATCATCAATCCACCAACCACATTTATGTAGTTGTAAATCTTTCCAAGGAGTGCCTCTGGTAGTAATTACAGGCACACCGTAAGCTAGAGACTCTGCTATTACAATACCAAAATTTTCTGAGTGAGTTGGTAGAACAAATAAATCTGCATTACTTAAGGCAGAGGCTTTATACTCTCCTGAAAGCATTCCGGTGAAAGTAACATAATGTTTCAAATTCAATTTTTCTACCAGTGCTTCTAACTTCGATTGATATCCAGTTAAATCGGGCCCTGCAATAATTAGATGCCAATCCGAAAATTTTGTGGTAAGTGAATGCCAAACATTGAGTAAGTTATCCATACCTTTTTTAGGATGAATTCTTGATAAAAACAGCAACCATTTCTTATCAGCAAGTTCGGGAAATGTTTGAATTAAAATTTCTTTACTAGGCTGTTCTTCAAATGAAGGAATATTAACTCCATTGGGTATTAAGGCAATAGGTTGCTTGAATCCCAACTTGCGAATAGATTGCGCTTCTTCAGTTGATGTAGCATGAAAAGCGATGGCGCTGTTTAAATTTTTTCGTTCATACAAAAACCACGGAAGTGCTTTTTTATACCAATTATTCTTTAACGACCATGATTCAAGCATTCCTTCAGGAGAAATGATTAATGGTAGTTCATTTTTAACTGCTGCTTGACGGGCGTAAAGGTTAGGAAACATCCATAATCCGTGATTATGAATTAAGTCTAATTCAAGAGATGCTAACTGCTGCATAGCTTGACTAGCAATTGGCTGAAATCCGCGAAAATATTTTGTCAAAGTTGTTGCAGTATGGCTGTGAAGCTTTACGCCTTCGGCAAGGAGTTGTTTTCCACGCTGCTGATAGTTAAGGGTAAATAAGTGGCTATAAATTTGCTGTTTTGTTAAGGATTCAGCTAAATTAGTAACTGCATAAGCAGTGCCTCCTGTATGCTCATTAATACTAGTAACTACTTGACAAATATGAGGTTGCTTGATATTAGGTTTTAATTCTTTAGCGAGCATCTTTCTATGTATATCTTGAAGTTAAAAATTTCAATCATATATTCAGATTTATTTGGTAATGATTTCTCTAATTTATTATGAGAGATTAGGAACTATTTACGGATAGTTAATATTTTATTTTCAATTATTTGAGTAATATTCAAATTGGAGCTTTTTTATCAAAGTCCTTTGTGTAAAAGCTATATCAACTAAGTATTTTCCAAGCGATAAATACATTAACAATGCCATTAAAGAAAAGGTCAGATTTCCTAGTAGAAATGCCTCGAAAATACTGCCTACCAGAAGAGAAATTAAACCAGCGATGACAGTATTACACTGTAGAGAATAAATAGGTTTTCTTGCACTAATTTTATTCAGTCGAAGCATCATCTTTATACATTCGACACCGAACATAACCAAGGGTATGAATCCCACTAATCCTAAACTGGCTCCAGCTGCTAACCATGAATTTTCACCATAACCTAAGCGATCGCCATCTAAGGAAGCACCAAAAAATATATTATTCATGAACCCATTCCACATTGCCGACCAAACCTGTCCACGGGAGTTAGCTGTTGAAGCGAATCGACCAGCTAGTGCTGTTGAATCAGTTCCCAAAATTGACCCATCTGGACTTAGAAAAGGTAAGATAATAGCCAATACTATAGCCGCGAACAGTCCCAAGCGTAGCATAGCGCCTCCTCTTTGACGGTAGAAAAATAAAATTGACACTACCCCCATAATTGCTCCGGTTCGCGAACCTGTAAGAAATAAACCGAGCATAATAAAAACTAAACCAGTTATCCAGCAAACTTTTGCCCAACTCCATTGCTTTTGGCTTTCAATTAAGAACATAAAACAGGGAACAGTAGCCGCCAGTAAAACAGCAGCGTGCTGTGGGTTTCCCGTGGTTCCTAAAAGTCGTCCATGCACAAATGTAATTGGGTATATATTGATAGCTGCTTGGTAACTATTGGTAATAATAAATATTACACCTACCATCGCCAAAGACCAGACACCCAAGCGAAAATTCTGCTCGTCTTGTAACCACCTCGAAGGTCCCAAGCAGAGCATTAAGACAACCGCTCCAAATGTCAGAAAAGCTAAGAAAGCAAAGCTTATACTGCCGTAAGCCAAAGTCTTGATAAAAATTATACCTTGTACTAATAATAGATATTTAATTGGCGAGGCAAGAAACATCCTACGCCATCCATGCTGTTTCTTTAATCCCAGCATAAGGATTAAACCTAAAAAGATGATAGTTAAAGGTCTACCCATATCGCGTATCTGCTGCAAAGGAAAGACTAAAGCAGGAACTTCAGTTGTAAATTGATCTTGAAACTTTGACAAGGAAGCTGCAAAACAGCAAATTGTAAATAAGAACCAAGCAAGACGACGCGAACGTCCGGCTTGATAAACAATTAACAAACCGATGATAATACCTACTAACCCCAAAGGACTAGCGATAATATCAGCAAGCTTATTGATAAAGTTGGAACTCATTAGTTAAATTTTTAAACAATAGTTTTAGACAGAATTAAGGCATTTATCCGATTTGGCTTGTAGTTCGTTTATCATGTCTTGCCAACGACTCGCCCATAAATCAGCCCCATAGGCAGCCGCAAGTTGTTGAGAACGCTTTCCCCATATAAATAATTCTTCGTAACTATGATGTATTTTTAATAATGCTTTAGCTAAGGCTTCAGGGTTTTCAGGAGGAACAATCAAACCATTATAATAGGGGCGAATTACTTCAACAGCCGAACCACAAACATCGGTACAAACTATTGGTAAACCTGCTGCTGCGGCTTCAACTAATGCTAGAGGCCAAGGGTCAAATCTACTAGGTAAAATAAAAGCTCCAGCCTTAAGCCAAATATCTTGCATCTGGTTTGGTTGGACAAACCCTCGGTTGTCAATTCCTGGTTTTCCTTCCAGTTGCGATGCTAAAGACCCTTTGCCGCAGCATACCAAGTTCCAAGGTTCTGATACCTCCTCTCGATAGAGTTTGTAAGCCTGTAAGAGTACATCAAGAGCTTTCGTTTTAGCATAGCGACCAACAAATAGAAAAGAACGCAACCAAGAATTTTGCAGTCGCTTTTCATACAACGGCGACCAAGCATTAAAATCAATACCGTAAAGTCCGCGCCTAATATGAGCGGGTTCAATACCAAGGCGACGAGCATATTGCCAACTGCGTTCTCCAGTAACTACAATTCGGTTCATCTTTTGCAAGAAAGAACGTAGAGCAAAAGCAGCCAGGTGTTGTTTCGGGGTTCCCCACCAGGGGGTATCCATACCCATGATTTTGGCAGTTTCACGCAATTCTGGTGCAAAAGCTAATTTATTATAGGGTTTGTGCAACCAACCACAGAAAACTATTACATTTGGACATTCTTTTAATACTAAATTTTTGATTAAATTAGCATCTTGTCTTTCTTGCAAATCTAAGAGCCGACAAGGAATACCCTGCATTAATTGGTCGGAAAATGCTGTTTCCGTATTAGCTTTAAAGGCAATAACAAATACATCAATATCTGGTAAGTTATGTAAGGTTCGCCAGCAGGCTGCCATGTAACCAGAAATATCAGACCAACAAAATATAACTTTTATACTCATGGTTGCCATAGGAATTTATTTGAGCAAGCTTTAGGCAAACTGCTTTAAGGTACTTGCAACTCGCTCAACACATTGAGACCAGGTATATTTTGCTGCATGAACTTCCCCTCGTTGAATATATTCTTGACGTAAACTTGAGTTATTTTCTAAGTTAATTAGAATATCTACAATTTCATGGGTCGCCTCTGGATTAACTACAATACCAGCATCACCAACTACCTCTGGCAAGGAAGCGCAATTTGACACTATAGCAGGAATCCCAGCAGCCATAGCTTCTAGTGCAGGTATGCCAAATCCTTCATAGGGAGAAAGAAATAGCAGCGATGATGCACCCCGCAACAGACGGGGTAGTTCTTGATCTGAAACCATTCCCAGCAAAGTTAAGTTTGAACGTGTTTTTACTGCTTCAATATATTCGACTTCAGATTCACCCGCTACAACAATATGTAAATAACTTTTGCGCTGATGCAAAGCATCTGCTACTGCAAGCACGTTGGAAGCTCCCTTTTTACGACGCAAACCGCCAATAATAAATACATAAGGTGCTTCAACAGGTCGATGCAATTGTGTTGGATTAATTGAAGCAATATCAAAGAAAGATTGCTCAACACCATTTCCAACTACGACAATTTTCTGAGGATTTGCACCGAGTAAATTGACCATGCGCTGCTTAGAAAATTCTGATACCGTAAATATCACTCGACATTCAGATAAAGCACGGCGAACCCAACGCCCCCATTTATAGCTAAACCAGCGATGTTGCCAAGTTCCCGACCAAGGCAAATTTGGTTCAAATGCTTGAATGTCGTGAATTGTAACGGCTACGGGACATTTTGATACGGGGATGTAGGTTTCCATTGGAGCATAGAGCCAGTCTGCATCATTTGGTATATAGTTATCCATGCTGGGACTACCCCATAATTTCCACTTTCGTTCGGTAGCATTTTCTGCTGTAGGGAAGGTATGTTTGGGTAATTCGCGCAAAGGACATCGTGGATCGAGTTTATTCTCTGCAACTAACCATTGTTGAGAGAAAAATAGTTCTAAATTTACCCCTTCTTGTGCTGCGAGACCAAGCAAAATATGATTTATATGCCTACCTATTCCAGTACAAGGAAGATAGGTACGAGTGGGGTGAATGTAGGAAATGATGTTCATAAAATATTCAATATAAGATGATGTCAGAGCAAGCCTAAATTTTTCTTGCTTACATATCACAATTAATCAACTAAAAATTGTTGTACGTTGCTTCTAAAATCTCAATATTCCGAGATTTTATGTGATTCTCCATAACATATTTCAAGGCTGCTAAACTTTTATCTTTGATTGTATTAGGTTGTTCTAATACTGAGCTTAAACATTGAAAAAGATAATCTGTAAGAGTATTAGATGCTTGCTGGCGTTGTTCAAGTGAATTTCTCAGAATCCTCTTCACACCATGTCCTGTATCAACTACAGGCATATCAATAATCCATCCTCGTTCTGAACTATTAATTTCTATTAGAGCATTGATATTTGTAGTGATTGCAGGTAAACCATAACTAAAAAATTCAAGAACAGAATAGCCATAAGAGTCTAAATAAGTAGGTAGCAACCCTACATTACTAGAAGCAATTAGCTGCATTACTTCTTGATGACTCAATTCATTAAAGATTTTTATTTTACCCTTGCTTTTTTCCACCAACTGAAGTGTATGACTTAATTCTTCATCAGGTGCATCTAGGGGATAGTCTTTAGTATCCATTTTTGACACAATGATTAATTCAGCACTAAAACCAGATTCCAAAACTTTTGTAAAAGCTTTTACACATTCGTAACCTCCCTTACGGAAGAAGTCTCTGTCAATGAATATAAACCGGCAAACTTCAAATTCTTTTGCTAGTAATGAATCCTCATCTATATTTGCCTCTTGTGATGGATGTAGAAGCTGTAATTTTGGCAGAATTTCATCACCATAAGGACTATTTAAAAGAAAAGACTTTTCATAATTCATTACCCAAGAACTTAAGCAAAAAATCTTTCGACATTGCTTGCGAGCTAAATATTTTAAACGAGTATCGTCTGCACATGGGAGTTCCAGTGTTGTCACCCAAGGCTTCTGTGAAACACTAGCTGCATTCCAGAAATGATATCCGATACAGTTATCTAAACCAAAGTCATTATGTAAATTAATCCAGTTTGTGTTGGGTCGCTTTTTTAAACGTAAATGAGCAGCTGCAAGGTAGACATATAAGTCTATTGAACGACGAACTTCATAGTTAGGAAAATCTAAGGCAAAATTACGCTTCTCAGCGTATGTCATGTATTTTGTGCCAAGGATTTTTTTTGTGGGTTGCATAATAATTCATCTAAATTATAAACTTCTTTTGCTACCTGCATGGTAGGGGGAGCAGGAAAGCCATTTTGAATCATCCCGAATACAGATTATAGTAAGTATTTTTAGGGTTCCCATGAAATACCTTCTTTAATAATCTTCGCGGGTGAGCCACCAATTAAACAGTTTTCTTTTTCAAAAGCTTTTGTAACAATACTTCCTGTTGCCACAACACAACCATCAGGAATAACTACATCAGCCAGTATTGTGCAGTTACTTCCTATCCAACAGTGATTGCCGATCTTGATGCCAGAGGTTTTATTTTTTTTCTTCCCATCTATAATCAAGTGATGAATATTATTATCTAAGAATTCGCACCCCCAACTAACCAAAGTCTTTTCCCCTATTTCTAATTGATGCTTGATCAGGAATTTTGAAGCACCAACAGAGCAGCCATTCAAAATAATCTTTGCGGATTTACTAACTTCAATAATTGCACCTCTGGCAATAGAAGTTCTATTCTCAATAACTAAGCAGCCTTCTACATTAATATATGTTTCACTATTCCTTTGATAAAAAGGAACATGGTTGAGTCCAATTACCAAATCAGAATTAGTGGTTATATTTTTAATGCCTCTAAGGTGTGTCCCTTGGCAAAGCCAAATTTTCTTACGATAAATAAATCTTGATACTAACGAGTTCAAGATTGTAAATAGATAGATAGGATTTTTGATCTTTTTGTAAATTATGTAGATTTTTTTCATCGAAACTGTAAAAAGGCATTGATTAACAGCCATTTTTTTTGCTGAAAAAACATTCTCTAAGTAAGAATTATTTCCAAATTAATGGATTTTACATAATTTAACCTTTTTGGCAAAAAGATTAGGTTTCATTTCTAATATTTTATAATTTTATGATAAAGATTGTTAACAAATTGATTTGTTCTGATAGAAGAAAAAGGTAGCTGTAGCAAATATCTTAACCAGGTTCCTATTCTAGCTATTACATACTTTATTATTGGCTTACCTTGAAAATAAAATTTATCAAACAAGTTTTTCTGAGGCATTAAAGCATTTAGTTGATATCCTGCCCAATGGAGAATAACTAGCTGCTTTTTGTGGTCTAATCCACCATAATCCCAAATATAATATTTTCCATTTTGTCGATAAATTTTTCCTGGCTGTCTTACCCAAGCATTTTGACAAATTCCTCCTAAAACCTCAGCTACATGACCGTAACACACAGGCTTCATATCGCAGCAATAATTAATAAATGCTTGGTCTGTATTGCGAGGATTTAATTGTTCTCTTATTTGTAATGCTTCTTCAGCTAATTTTTCAAACTCTTCTAGTGAAAATAATCCTTTTTTTGAAATCCAGCGACCAGAATTAAAACCTCTAGCACCTCCCTTTTTTAATAAATTCTGACGCAGTTCTCCTGGTTCATAAACTTGATTGAGCGCACAATCATAGTGGAGAAATTCAAAATCATACTTTTCTAAAGCCAGGATTATCGGCTTTAAATCCGCAAGTACTAATTGGCGAGCATCTAAATACATGAATTTCTCAAGAGGTCCCCAAAAAGAAGCATAGCGTCTAAACCAATATGGACCAGTTGGTGTATGTCCTAATTCAAATGCTTGACCAATTGCTTCTAGACGTGCAAAAGATGAATCAATATATACTTCAAAATTGTAAGTATATTTTAGTTGAAGAAGGCGATCGCAATCTTCATTAAATGGGATTAAAATCAGCCGTAAATCTGGGTTAAAGGTTCTAAAGCTGTTTAGAAAGGCGATCGCCCAGTCGTAGACAACATCATTGGCTGAAAAGTAAACGCCGATTGCTGGTTTTTCTATCATAGCTGTATTCGTATTCTCAAGCAGGGCTAGGCTTCATCAAACCTTTGAGCTTTTGTGTCAAATATTCCGCTTTTGTTGCTCCTAATAGTTGTACAAGCATCGGATAAGGCGGGTTGCCTATAATGCAGTTTTGTGCATCGAGTTCCCGCGCAGTTTCAAAATAACTTTTCGATTCAACAATATATCCTTTCCTCAAAATTGCTCTACCATAAGCCCAAAAACGCCTAGCTAGAATTTTTCGCACATCAGGAGATAAAGTTTTAGTTTGTTCTTTGATTTTTCTACATTGTTGCTGGAGTATTTCAAAGTGAATCATGGCTCCTTTCTGACTCAAACCGCGATCGCTAATCCGATTAGTATCGCTATACTCGCGATATTGATAAACTGCTCCTGAATGGTAAACAAACTCCACACCAGCTAAAACTAAACGTAAATGCAAATCGTGTTCTTGTCCCTTCGGAATCAATGGATCGAATCCACCAATCTCTAACAAATAATCTCGCTTGTGTAGGGGACAAGATGTGAGCGGACACTGAGATAAGATATGAGAAACTGGATCTTCATTGGCTTTTCGGGGAAGAAGGGGGTTATTTGGTAAAGGTTTACCATCGCGATTAATCCAAATTGCGTCACCATAGATAATTGCTTTGCGCTCTGAAGAAAGTTGAGATGCTTTTTCTACTTGACGCTCTAAAGAATCAGGAAGAAGAATATCATCTGCATCGAGAAATTTAATATATTCACCTCTTGCAAGTTCCAAGCCTCGGTTACGTGCTTTGGGAGCGCCTTGGTTAGAGCTAGTTTCCCACTGAATATGATTCTCGAATAAACGGATAATTTCTAAACTTTTATCTGTGGAGCCGTCATCAATGACAATAATTTCTACATTATTGTAAGTTTGATTGACTGCGCTGGCGATCGCGTCTTCAATAAAAGGCTCGTTGTTGTAACAAGGTATAACAATTGAGACTAACTTATCTACTTCTCTCATCATGATGTCATTCTCGCTAACTTACAAATACTTTGGCAACCCTAAATTTATGGCGTTGCATATATCAATATATGAATCCTAAAAAATAGCTAGTGCCAGATTTTTACTTAATTACTTTTTCTGTAGGATAAATGACATTTTTAATATTGCTTAGGTTTTTTGAATAACATTATGAATATGTACAACGCCAGAAGTGTTGAATGTTAAGATTCTGAGCTTAAAACAAATGCAGTATTCTTCATGAGATTGTCTTACACAAAATTAACTTAGTCAATGATTCAAGCTGCTGATTAATCGGTCGATAGATATACCTAAATCAATTTTATCGCGCAAGCTCTTATCTCCTGAATTAATGCCTGGAGTCCTTATTTTGTCCGATCTATTTGATAATTTTAAGGCTTCATTAAGTGCTTCAGTAATAGAAGGAACAGGCTCTTCAGTATCGGTATCGACTAGTACTCCTTGAGGGCATAAACGAACCGCCTCAATAGCACCACCACTATTACCTCCAATTACAAAGTTGCCCAAATAAGCAGCCTCTGTAAAGCTGATTCCAAAGCCTTCAAAGTCAGTTCCATTAACTGAGTAATTCGGCATTATAAAAATAGAACTTCTTAACAAGAGGTTTTTCTTTTGTCCATCCGTCACTGCTCCTAAAAAAAATATTTTATCCTTTTTCTTAGAAGCCAAGTTATCCAAGTATTGTTTTTCAGACCCATCTCCAGCAATTAAAAAGTACACATTTTTATAAGTCTCGTCTAAATCTAGTTGAAGAAATGCCTCTATAGCAAAATGAATACCCTTTCGTTTAACAAGCCTACATACTGTAGAAATAACGATAGAATCATTTGGTAATATTTCCAAAGCCGCTATTTTTTCTATAGCCAAATTGTCTAATATAGAGAATCTTATTCCTGGATATAAAATAAAGTAATTATCTGGTTTGTGATTAGTAGATTCCTGGAACAGTTTCTTGGTGGCTAGCGAATTAAATAATATCTTTCTGCTCTTATTACAAATAAGATTTAGGAGACCAGGTTTTGTTTGGCTTAAGTGCAAAATTTCTTTGCCGTGAAATAAAACATGGAAGTTAGCCCCTACCAGAGAAGCAAGATAAATCAACGATGGCGTAAAAAGATCATCTACAAAACAAAATAGTATATGGCTCTTTTTTCGATATTTTACAATCATTATTGCCGATATAGCCATCAGGAGGTAAAAACTCAAAGCATTAATTTTTTTTGTAATAAAATTAATTGCTGTATTATTACAGCTTTTGATTTGCACATACGGTGAAATTATGGGCAAGCTGGTTTTTTCCGGTTGGCTTACAGTAGTTATTATTGTTTGAAGAATTCCCTTACTATAAAAATAATCTGCAATTTGCTTTGCAAATTCAGCAACTCCTCCAAGCATTGGCTGAAAGTCTGAGGAAATTACCAGCCATGATTTAGACATTTGTTAGCAAGTTCCTGAATATAAAATGGTCGTTTTCTGGTAAATTCCAGTAGCGAGATACCTGCCTCCACTTTATATTCCCCTGCATATAAGCTTTCTTAGGAGGTAAGATTTTAGGAAGTCGATCATAATCAAAATCCAACCCTACTTGAACGCTTACAGCAGATTGCAGAACCTTTGTAGGATTAGAACAAAAATCTTCAAAATTTATAGAAATGAATTGTTGTCCAAAAAATTTACGACCATCTTGTTCTACTTTATCAAAGACAATTGACCAGAATTTGAATAATCTATATGCAGCAGGAGATTGATAGAACTTTTCAGCTAGACTGTCATTTTTCAGAATTTGAAGGTGAAATGCGCTGAATAATTGAGATCCCATTACATCTTCCATATTCCATCTGTTAAAATCTCCTATTCTTGTCCAAAAGTTATTTTTTCGCTTTAAATCTCTAAAAAATGCCCCTTTCCCTGACTCATCACTTGGAAGTAAATGGGAAGTAACAAAACTTGCTGGTGATCTGTGCAGATGAATTAAGTATGTATCTGCTCCAACTACCTCCTTAAGAGATACAATTTTGTTCCAGCACCTTGTTGTATCAATAACTACGTCATTTTGAGTTTCTAGTAATTTCTGTAAATATAGTGAATGGTCACTTGATAGGTTACTTTTTAGTTCATCTAAAGGATATATAGGATAAAATGACTGCCAAAACTCTTCACGATAAATTTCTAAAAAATTAATATACTCCTGATAAACTTTCTTCTCATGTTCTCGAGGGAGTTGAGCTAATTTCGGATTGAAAGGCTCGTCAAAACAGATAGCTTTTGTCACTTCACGAAAACATTTCCAGAAGATGGTAGAGCCTGACCTTCTCAAAGCAGTTATAATAACTTTTACCATAAATGATTTTTTACTTGATTATAAATTACTAATAAGTTAATATGTCCAAGTCTTAAATTTTATTTTGAGATTGGGCAAACTCATATAATTTTAAATCCTGACGGCAAAGTTCATTGATTTGCAGGAGTTTTTGCTCATCGAAGAAATTCAAAAAAATCTCCTTTTGCTGGTATGAGCTTAACTTATATTCTGATTTATTTTTAACTTCTATAGTTATTTTTTTGCCAATTGCTTGATATATGTTTTCCGAAAAATCATCTAATTTTTCTAGAAATCCTACCACTTCAAAGTATTCAAGATTTCTCATCGCTCTTGCTAAAGATTCCTGACTACCTAAATCATAACTTCCTCTTTCATCTAGGTAAGCTGAAAGGATGTTAGCATGAAACGCAGCGAGTTTGGATTCAATATAATTGTTCCAAATTAAATTTATCTCATCTGTATTAAGGGGTTGCTTGAGAGAGTTATATTTTGTTCCAACGGAATACTTGAATTGAGAAATAAACCTTTCACATGGATATCTTAATACAGTCACAAATACATAATCTTTGGGATTTATAAGACAGTCGTAAATAACTGGAAAGTGTCCAAAGATGAAAGGCTTCTCTTCTTGAATAAATTCAAAGAAGATTGCTTGACGAATGTGAAATAGCAGTGATGAACCTTCAGCTTGCTCCTGATCACCTAAAATCAATTGTGCTAGTTTGCGAGTACGTATTGGATCAACATATCCTTCCCAACCAGTGTGAATAGCTGAAGCAATAGCCGAACTTATAGATGTTCCTCCACACTTTGGTATATGAAGGAAAACAACTTTCTTCTGACTCAAAGTGTTTGCCAACTTTCGAGAGGTACTCTCAATGTTCCTTAAAAATTTTACAGCAAGCGTATTCATGGTTTAGTGCAAAGTTCTATAGTTTAGTGAAATTTTGAAATTAAAGGTTTATTCCTTTTATTTTCCATGAATAATAAGATTCAATAGCATCAAATGGGTTACGAATGATATGTATTGCTTTTGTATATCGAGAAGAGTCTAATTGATGAGTTGTAGTTTTTATAACAATACCTTCTAAGCCTCTTGTCATAACGCGATCATCATATATCGAGCCAGTTTTTACTCCGGTAGATTCTTCAATTAGAAAACGGAACCAAGTATTTCCGCTTCTAGGGAAGCTTGCGAGTGCAATACGATGATTTTGAGATAATTTAGTCAAGAAAGTTTTAAGCTTCCATTTTGTTAGGTTGTAAATATCACTCATGCTTTTGATTTAAATAACTGTTGAATTTTGAATAAAATATTCTTCATAGTAAAGAACCATCAATTCGCGTAATCAAAAGTCGCATTTATAAAACCGCTCAAGCCGCAACTTTACTACTCTGCAATTGCCAATAGCGTGCATAGCGTCCACCTTCTTGTAAAAGCGAAGTATGACTTCCTTGCTCCACAACCTCCCCTCGTTCAAGCACCAAAATTTGATCGGCTTTGGCAATTGTCGAAAGCCTGTGCGCCACCACAATCACTGTGCGTTCCTTTTGAAACTGTTCTAATGCTTGCTGGATAAACTTCTCTGACTCGCTATCTAATGCACTCGTTGCTTCATCCAAAATCAAAATCTCCGGCTGCTTAATCAGCGCCCTGGCTAAAGCCAATCGCTGCCGCTGCCCACCCGATAGCCGATAACCTCGCTCACCTACTACGGTTTCATACCCATTAGGTAACGCCAAAATAAACTCATGAGCTTGAGCTGCTTTAGTTGCCTCAATCACCTCATCCCGGCTTGCATCGGCGCGACCGTAGCGTAAATTCTCTAAAATACTATCATTAAAAATAAACGTATCTTGACTCACCACCCCAACGTGTTGCCGCCAGTCTTCCAGGCAATAGTCCGCCAAGGGTTGGTCATTTACCATAATTTGCCCAGTCGTCGGCTGATACAGCCCGATCAACAAATCCACAATAGAAGACTTTCCTGCCCCCGACTCCCCTACCAATGCTGTCACACGGTTATGTGGAATCTTAAAAGTTAAATCTTTCAAAACGAAAACATCATTGTTGGTGTAGGAAAGACTAACCGAATCAAACTCAATATCTTTCCTAAGACTCGTAAACTTGGAAACACCCGAATGCTCGAACTCCTTATCACGCCGATCTAAAATTGTCTCTAATCGCAACATCCTGGCACTATTATCCACAAACTGTGTAATCGTATTTGCCGTCGCTTTTAAGCGTGCCGACAACCTTTGTAATGCCAGTAAAAAGGTTAATAACATGGGTAAAATCGCCGATTGTTCCTGCTTAAGCAACACCGCTGAAGCTGCCAAAATTGCTAGAGCTACCATCGGTAAAGTATCTAAAATCGGCTCTGGCAGATAAAAGATAAATGCCCGCTTTTGTAATTGTTCTTGTGTTTTGCCCAAGAGTTGATTCGCCGCTGCTACCGTCAGTTGCTGGGTACCAAAAGTATGCAACAATCGCAATGCCTGAATGCTCTCGGTAATATACTTAGCTGATTCTACTTGGGTTGCCGTTACCCGCTTCACTACCCGTCTTAATCGAGGAATCAGTTTATACTGCACAAAAGCCACAACCAAGGTGAGCAATGCTGCCGCCACTGCTAAGATTGGCGATAGGTTAATAATTACCACAAGATACATCAACGAAAATGATAAGCCGACTACGATCTTATTTAGCTGATCTATTTGCCGATCTACTGCCAAAGCCGCATCATTGGCAAACAGAACCAAGTCACCGACTTTATAGTGACTCACACAACCATAGCTAAAGGTCATAATTCGTTCAAACACTTTACCTGTTACATAGGGCTGTGCTTTTGCTGACAGGTAAGCCACCGATACTTTATTTGCATAATTACTTAAACTTAGAAATATCTGTAGTAAAACTGCCCCACAGATCAAGGCTAAAAACATCTGAAGAGGCGGCAGTGGCAGAATCGTGGAGAGTGTTTCAACTATTCCCGAATCGCTTGGTGTACCAGTGTCACTATCTGCCGTCAGATAAGCAACCGCCAGATAAATCACCCCCAGGGTACTTCCTTCTAACAAGGCACTCAGCACGTTGGTAACTAGATTAATCGCAATTAACCCCCAATTTCGTTGCGCCGTCTCTGTTACCAAACGATAGGCTGGCGATCGCAAGTTACTAATGAGTTTTTTCACAATTAACAAGAATTAGTCAGCAGGTAAGAATTATTTTTAAAACGGAACCATATAGCGAAAATCCTGATATTTAACATTTTAAATAACCTTAACTTATAACCCCAAAATCCTTCACACATCCAACCCCCCTCGCCTGCCTGCGCGTAAACTCACTCACAGAAGGATTACCTCCCGCAGAAACTACCCCATCAACCTGCTGCCAAAGCTCCTGGGATGCAACCGAAACCCTATATTTACGCTCTTCAACTTTCTTAACGTAATACCACTTAGTTTGCTGACATTCTTCGCACCAAAAAGCCTCCAACCACTCTCCCGCAAGAGAAACGGCTGTCTTACTCTGCACCAACATCATCGCACTGCGGCGACTCATACCACGCTGCTGCAACTGTCCAGCGCGATCGGCAAACAATGGATGCTTTTGAGATACACTATCGAGATAACACTCATGAATTGGACAGTAAATAGCTCTTTTTTGCGAACGATTCCGATTTCGGTTACACCTCTTCCCCACTTGGACCCTCCTCGTTAATAGATACTAATCACACAAGAAAAAGGTTACGTTGGAGGGACTGAGATTCAACGTCAGTTACGACAGAACCATCAAAGCCCAACTCCTAAATCAACACATTCTATTTAATTAAATTTATTTATAACTTACTCAATAGCTATAAAAACTTATCTATATCTGATACTCAACCGCAACCCGCACATAACCCAACTCTTCCAAAGCCCCAATCACCTTAAAAGCACTTTCCTCAACTGTTTCCTTCCCACTCTCACAAACAACTTCAGGATTCAAAGGAACCTCATAAGGGTCATCTATACCTGTAAAACCCTTGATTTCTCCACTTCTCGCTTTAGCGTACAATCCCTTAACATCTCGCGCTTCACACAATTCTAAAGGTGCATTAACATGAACTTCGACAAAATCTTTGTTAATAGCTCGGATTTCATCTCTAATATCCTGATAAGGACTAATCATAGCCGCAATGACCACAACTCCATTACGACTGAGCAAATTAGCGACAAATCCCACCCGACTTACATTTATATCCCGGTCTTTTTTGCTAAAACCTAATCCCTGAGACAGCCAAGTTCTGATTAAATCGCCGTCCAATACTTCAACTTGACAATTTCGAGCTTTAAGTTCTGCTTCGATACGTCTGGCTATTGTAGTTTTACCCGCACCGCTTAAACCTGTCAACCAAACTGTTACACCTTTGTTGTTCATGATTTAACTCTGACAAACTTGGAATTTACTCTAGATATGTTTTTAGCAGTGATTTTACTGATTAATTACCCTAAAAAATTAATTTTATACAAACAATAAAAAATTAATCGCTGCCCATTGGTAGATGTGGCAGATGCACTTTTCCCTTACAAAACCGCTTGCAACAATACATCATAGTACTGCTTAGAAATCACCTCGGCAGTGAAATAAGACTCTGCATATTCACGCGCCGCGTTGCCTGCGTTTTGCGCTAAAATGCTGTCCTGACTCAACTTGCGGATATACTCTGCTAATTCGTAACTATCTCCATTTTCAAAGGTTTGACCGCAATTTCCATCTGCAATCAACTGTTTTAAATAGGAATGCTTTGGACAGATAACTGCAACTGGTCTTCCTGTGGCTAAAGCCGGATAAAGTTTACTAGGAGCAACTAAACTTTCCATACCTGCATCTACGCTTACTAAGGATAGATCGCAAGCCGTCAACGAGTAAGGTAAATCCTGCCGTTGTTGATAGGGAAGAAACAAAAAGTTTTTTAAACCTATTTTTTTTACCTGCTTGACAAGTCCTTCGCGTTTTGCACCACCACCAATACATACAAACTGAATCGGTTCATTTTGCAAATACTTAGCAGCCTCTAACATAGTCTGTATATCATGGCATCTACCCATGTTGCCTGAGTACAGTACTGTAAATTTATTTACAAGCGCGTGTCTGTGAGCGAACCAATTATCTTGTTTGGCAATGGGTACAATCTTTTGAGTATTTGCCCAACTGTGAATTACAGATATTTTATCGGCTACTTCCGGATAATTTGCTATTACCTGTTTCTCCATCGCAGGACTAAGAACGATGATTCCGGAGGCTTTTCGCAATACTCTTCTATTTACAGCCTGCCATAATTTAGTTAATAAATGTTGTTTTGGGACTACATCGAGAGCAACAGCAATATCTGGATACAGGTCATAGAGTACGCAAATATAGCTGAGTCCAAATAGGACATGAGCTAAATACCCTAAAACAGGTAAAAAGGGAGGGGCTGTAGTTAGCAAGACTGTATTGCGATCGCGAGCCGCCAAAACCAAATACAGTGCTGAACGTAGAGTAAATAATACTCCATTTATCGCTTTACCGCGAATTCTTTTAGACCAAACTTGTGTAGTGCGCGATCGCTTTATTTTCACTCCTCCACTAAATTCCACAGCAGGAGCATTATTTTTCTCAAAAGCATATCCAGGTTGTCCTGTAAATACTTCGATATCTACACCCTGTTTGTCTAAATGCGTGACCAACTCTTCGATTAACTGTCCTGTGGGAGCGTAATCTGGTGGAAAAAATTGGGTGATCACAGATAACTTAATTAACTGTCCAATTTTTATAAATTTCTGATTTACATCTTGGAGTTCATTGTATTTATTTGGAAAAGGTGTTTTTAACCTTTCGGTAGATTTGGTCATTTATCTTTTACCAAAAATTTGATAACGCTTTATATTAATTTGCCCAAATAAATATAATTTATAACAGGGTAACGAAAAGTTTACATATCTTCGACTTTCCTAATCGTTGATTAAATTAAAAATAATCAATTAAATCATTCATTGCTAATACGGCAAATAAGGCGATCGCAATCAAAAATTCCCTAATTATTTTTGTAAGTAGCAACTATTGAAGAAATTTTTTCTCTAACTATTTATATAAATTAGTAATGAATAATACTTCAGTAAATATACTTGCTTTTAAAAGAAACAGTAATATTAGCTAAAATACTGCGTTTAAATACCGATCGTCTTAATTTTCGTTAAGCTACTGCTCTTCGGTGGTACCAATAGTTAATATTCGTAAAAAACTTAAAATCTACGTAAATTCAAGGAAGTCATCAGGTTGCAAGTAAGGTTAACATTTTGCTTTAAAGCGCTCTGAGTCTCAGTGTCATTCGCTGTTGGCTTCCAGTTTTTATGCTCTCGTATGATTTAGATTTTTAGTAAGTGTGAAGAAGCAATGGAGACATATTCTTTCAAACCCTCACCTGGTAATCGTGATACAGACTATGCACCTCAGTTGCTTCAAGCTCAATCTATACCTTGGACGGACACTGAAGACGATTGGGATTTGCGTCAATTCCTCAGTATTCTGAAGCGACGAAGTTTAGCAATCCTTGGGGTTTCTTGTCTTGTGATGACTGGTGTTGTGGCTTTTACTCTCAACCAAAAACCACTATATGAAAGTAAATTTCAAATCTTAGCTGAACCTGTCAACAGTGAAGAAAGCGACTTACCCAAACTTATCGAAGGAAGTTTAAATAAAACAGGACTGGATTATGAAACTCAGATTCAGGTACTTAAAAGTCCTGAGTTGATGACAAAAATTGTTGGGGAGTTGCGAGCTTCTTATAAAGATATTGACTATGAATCTTTGATAAGGTCTCTGCGGATTATTCGGTTGGGTGACACCAAAATTATAGAAGTAGCTTATCAAGCCAATGATAAGGTTAAAACCAAAACTGTATTAGATAAACTCGCTCAAGCTTATTTAAAATATAGCCTGGAAAATCGCCAAACTAACTTGCGTCAGGGTGTGGATTTTGTTGAAAAGCAATTACCACCCATCCAGGAACGGGTAAATAAAATTCAGGAAGAACTCCAATCATTTAGAGAGAAACACGATTTTCTCCAGCCAGAAACCCAATCGGCACAAATTGCTAGCGAATCACAACTCTTATCACAACAGCGGGTAGCTGCTAATCAACAATTAGCAAAAGCCTACTCCTATTTTAATAGTTTACAAACTCAACAAGGAGCCTTAGCGGTACTAAATGACGCACCTGTTTATCAACAATTAATTTCCCAGCTACGTGAATTAGAGATTCAAATTGCTGGTGAATCAACCCGCTTCCGCGAGAACAGCATTCCTATTCAAAATCTACGAGAGAAACGGCAAAAATTGCTACCTTTGCTGAGTCAAGAAGCGCAGCGAGTTTTATATATTAAACGTGCCGAAGCAGCTTCCGAGCTACAAAATTTACAACAGCAAAGTCAAGTGCTTGGTGCAACAGAGCAACAACTGAATAAAAAAATTGAGCAATCCCCATCTATTAACCGAAAATACACCGAACTAACTACACAATTACAAGTAGCAACCGATAGCTTAAATCGTTTTTTAGCTACTCGTGAAAATCTACAAATTGAAGCCGCACAAACACAAATTCCTTGGCAATTAATTCAAGCACCAATTCAGCCTGAAATCCCCATATCCCCAAGCATTCCGCGTAATTTAATTTTGGGATTTGTTGCTAGCGCTATTTTAGGAATTGGTTGTGGATTATTAATTGAAAAGCTAGATACTCGATACCATTCCATAGAAGCTTTTAGAGAAAATATTAGATTCCCACTTTTAGCAAATATTCCTTTTGAAAAACAGTTACCATACGGTCAGAAACAACTTGCTTCAGAAGAAGATCGTGTTGACGAAACCATAAATATACTTCCGCAAAGCAACTCAGATTTTGCGAAAATTGTTCCGCATCGTGACACAGCTATTCAGCAATATGGTGAATCATCAAGATTTTCGGAAGCATTTCGAGTACTACACACTAACCTTCAATTACTCAGTTCTGATGAAGCGATTAATTCTTTAGTTATTAGTTCGTCAATGTCAGGAGACGGTAAATCTACAGTTGCATTTAATTTAGCGCAAACAGCTTCTGCTATGGGAAGACGAGTATTATTAGTAGATGCAGATATGCGCCGACCGCAAATTCATAATTTATCTAATTTAAGCAATCTTTGGGGATTAAGTAATTTAATTTCCGGAAATATGCCGATAGAAACAGCTATCCGGGAATTACCTTCGATCAGTGGATTATCTGTAATCACCGCAGGACCCATACCTCCCGACCCCATAAAGCTACTTTCTTCACAAAAGATGAAGCAAATAATCGAACATTTGCACTCTACTTTTGATTTGGTAATTTATGATACTCCTCCCCTAGTGGGTTTAGCGGATGCTAATTTACTTGCACCCTACACTAACGGTGTTGTACTTGTTGCCAGAATACATCAAACAGACCGTTCGGTAATGATGCAAGCTGTAGATAATTTGAAAATGGCTCGAACCAATGTATTAGGTATGGTGATTAATGGAGATAAAGCTATTAAACCTTATAGCTATTATTGATTATGGGGGATTGGTAATTGGTACAGGACTTACGCGATTGTCATAAGACTCGGATGGTGCGTGACACTAAAAACCTGATTATTGCGTTAAAAATCAATCAAAGTGTCACAGCACCCTACAATAAAAATATGCCTTTTTGCATAAGTCCTATGGTAATTGGTAATTGGTAATTGTCCCCTTCCATTTCTTTACCCAACTAATTCCACCATTTCGCGGACGTTTCCTTTTACTCCACCGACACCTTGAGTAAAATTACGGTCTTTACGCACAATCATCTTGATACCGTTTTTTGGTGACATAACTATTAATCCGAAACGGTCTATTCTTTGGTTTTGGATGTACTCTAAGCGGTATTTTTGCAATAACATTGATAATACAATTTTAATTTCCATCATGGCAAAACCTGCGCCGATACAAACACGACTCCCGGCGCTGAAAGGGTTATATTCAAACATTGTTGGTTCAAACGTCTCCCATCTTCGGGGGTTAAATTTCTCCGGTTCGGAATAAATTTCAGCTAGATGATGAGTTTGGTAAATGCTCACAAAAACTTCCGTTCCTTTGGGTAATTCATAACCTCCAAGTTCTGTTGCTTGGGAGGTGACACGTCCATTCCAAGGTACGGGAGTTAAGACGCGCATACTTTCTTTGATAACTCTTTCTAATAAAGGTAATTTTGATAATTGTTCAACAGTTGGGGCTTCTCCATTGAGTACGCTTTGCAATTCATCTACTACATCTTGCGCGATTTGGGGATGTTGCGATAAAAGAAATAGTGTCCAAGTGAGCGCATTCGCACTGGTTTCATGTCCTGCTGCAAAGATCACCCCTGCGTGTCCTAAAAGTTCATCTTCGCTCAACTTCAATCCAGTTTCAGCATCTTGCGCTTGAATTAGCATGGAAATGACATCTTCATCATTATTGCTAACCTGTTTGCGATGAATTAGCTGACGCATTTCTTCATCAAGCTGGGCGAATAAATTGAGTAATTTATGGTATGGGAGTCCTGGAATATCAAAAGGTAAAAGCGCGATCGCTAACTTTCCGTTCATCCCCAATGCTTCTTGCAAAATTTGTCCGATGCAAGCACCTTCTTCACCAATATCGCTACCAAACAAGGTTTTAGTCGCTACTCGTAGGGTTAGAAGTCGCATTACTTGAGCAATATCAACCGGCTCGTTAATTGTTAATTGGTCAAGTTGCGATCGCGTAATAGCAACCATGTCATCGCGGTAAGAATCAATACGTTGCTTATGAAAAGCTGGCATTAAAAGTTGGCGATGTTGACGGTGAGTTGCGCTATTAACACCGAATAAACCGACACCAAAATGCTTTAAAGGTTCCGTTCGCGGTGAATCATTCCGCTGCTTGTACATCCTCCCGGATAAAGGATATTTATAATAAATTTCGTGCTGACTAGTGACTGTACGCACGTTGTCGGCACCACAAGTAAAAACCGTACCAGGACATTCCGCAAGTGGCGAGTATATATGAGTACCACCGCCCGCTGTCATCGACACAACAGAACCATAAGTTTCAAATAAAGGGCGCGTATATCCTATAGAATCTTTACTAAAACGTAAAATCATCGGTAAACGCCCTAAGATTGGATTTACAGGGGGTCCGGGTACATTTAATTTTGGTAGATTAGCTGTAGTCATTTTTAAAGGTCAAAGGTTAAAGGTTAAATAACTCCTAATACCGTTTCTGTATAGAGATACGCCGAATTCAGCCTACGAAGGTAGGCTTTGTTTGGGTAGCCCCACTCTTCCAGAGTGAGGGCGATTTAGTGCAGCCTCATACAGAATTGGTATAAATCCTAACTCCTAACTCCTAACTTTTTATCACTTTCGCCAATTATTTTCAGCTTGGTTTAAAACATAGGTGGCTACAGTTTGAATTTCTGATTCACTCAAACGGTCTTTGTAAGCTGACATATTGTTTTTACCGTAGGTCACAATATGAGAAATCGCTTCCACAGAATCCATATTATATTTTTTTAAAGCTTTAATTTGCAAATTTTTACCGCGTCGAATAATATTACCACCATTAATATGACAACCAGCGCAATTTGCTGCAAAGATTTTTGCTCCATCATCTGTATCAGCAAAAGCTGGTTGTTGTAAACTCATTATCAATAGTAAAGACGTTAATAATGCAAACTTTATAAAATATTTCATTGCGATCGATATTGAATTGAGGTTATATTAGGTTATATCTAACTTTATCACTTTTCAATTACCAGTTTCTAACTACTATAAATATACCCGCTCAAATAAATATTTGATTTTTATAGCTATTTTCTACCTAAAGGATGTACCACAGAAGAAAATGGTACGTCACTATATAGAGGAGACATTATCTCAACAAAATTTTCTAAATTTTTTTGCATAGGTATAGAATATGGCTGACAATATCAAAGAGCAAATTAAAACAGACTTACAACAAGTCAAAGAAACCGGACAGCAAAGAGTTGATAGAATTAGAGAAATTGTTCGACTTGCTGTGGGTGGAGTGGTTTCCGAATTTAAAGAAGGTTCTGTTGAACTTCGCACCCTAATTAAAGATGCTGTTTCTGCTGTAGCTGAAAACTTACAAGAAAGAGGTAGCGAAGTCAAAGAAGAAATTACTGCATCTATTGAAGGTGCTGTGGAAGCTGTTGATAGTAAGCGACGAGAAGCTTTAAATAAAACTCAAACGGAAGTTAAGCAACTACAAGCTCAAATCGATCAAGAAGAAGATAAAATTCAGGAAGAAGTTGAAGGTATTTTAAGCGAAATTCAAAATACAACTCAAGGAAAATCTTCCGAAGCTCAAACCGCAATTCAATCTGCTGTTGAAAGCATAAAAAACAGCGAAGAAGCTTCTTTGTTAAAGAAACGTTACGCTCAATTACAAGCACAGTTAGCAGTTGTACGAGCAAATTTAGCCGCACGATATGGTGGTGATGATGTTAGCGTACAAACCTATTTGGATGATGCTAAAACCTGGTATGAAAAAGCTCTTCCTCAAGGAGAAGAGATAGTTTCTCAAGTGAAAGACAAGCATTCCGATATGGAAATGAAGCTTGGTGAAGCAGGTAGTTCATTAGCTAAAAAAGAACGTCAGCTAAAACAAAAATTAAGAGAGTTACTTTTAACAACTGCTCAATGGTTGAAAGAGAAGTAAATCAAGAATAAACAGATTGCCGTTTTAGGATGAATATAAATGTAGAGACGTAGCAATGCTACGTCTTTTTAATTTATAATTTTTAACTGATAAGCCAATACCGCTTAGTTAAACCCGAAAATAATCGTCAGGAATCGGGCTTTTAAATAAATGGGAGTATCTGTAACACATTTACATTTATAAAAACCCGACTTTCCAACCCGATATTTTCTTAACTGAACCGTATTGACTTAAAGATTTAAAATTAAAAGGGCGGATATTATCCACCCTTCCTTTGAAAGTAAATATTTATTTATGGAAGACAGCAAACTATACGTTTCCTTCTCGATTCAGTTCGTTATGCTTAGTAATTGCCCATAAAGCATGAATGCTTCCGGGAAGCCAACCTAACAAAGTTAATCCAATATTAATGAATAGGGTTGGACCGACTCCATAAGTTAAGAAAATACCAACTGGAGGTACAAGTAAGCCAAGTAGAAGTTTCATGTTTGTTGTTATTTGAATTAGGATTGTTTGACTTGATCGGAGACTAACCAAAATTTACGAATCTATCTAAAGATATATTTTGGTTTCAGAATTGAAAGCTTATCGTATTTACTATTAATTAACTAGTTAGAAGGTAACTCAGCTTTGTTGCTTGCTTTGGTACCTGCAATAAGATTTTTCTCTACAAAGTAGTTGCTAATGAAGGTGTTAGCAAAGGACATAACTACGGGAGCGAGGAAAAAAGCGATTATTCCCTTAACTGCAAATCCAGGAGTGAAAGCAGCAGCTAACCAGAAACAAAGTCCGTTAACTACAAGTGAAAATGCTCCTAATGTAACTAAATTAATCGGAAGGGACAGTGTTGATACAACTGGCTTAATCGAAGCATTTACTAAACCAATTACCAAACCAGCAATTAAAGCGGTTGGAAAGTTAGCGAGGTTCACACCTGGAACTACTATGTCAACGATTAGCAAACTCAATGCGGTTGCTAGGGTTGTTAAAAATATGCCTAACATAATCTCTACCTAAAAAAAACGTTTTTTGAACTCATATATACATAATGAACAATTTGGTTAACTCTAACCTCTCTAACAAGATAGATTTGGTTTATATCAAAAGATAGGTAAGGAGGAATAGGGCATAATAAACGTTTAGAAATTTTTAAGTATCAGTTTTCAAATTATAAATTGTATATTTTCTAATTTAGATTTAATTTAGAAGTCCCCACTTCTTGCAGATACTCCTTGCTTAAACGAGATGCTTAATTAGTGAAAGCGTATGTACTTGTGTCAAAATATTAAGATAAATGAAGCTAATACATCTATGCGAAACTACTCATTGCCAATTAGAATCTAGCAAAGTCGGGGTATAAACTAAAAAGCCCCAAGGTAAAACCACTAACAAGAAACGAATCGTTGTGAAATTGAAATTAAGTCGTTTGATTCCATTCCTTGATGAAACTGTATCTAGTTGGGCGTTGGAAGCACGTCTGTTACGCTGGTTAACATTAGTTTGGTTGTTCGTAGGTTTAGCCGTGCTATTTTCGGCTTCTTACCCAGTTGCTGACGTTAAGCATGGTGATGGGCTTTACTTTTTCAAACGTCAACTGATAACTGTATTCTTGGGTTTGATATTCTTCAATATCATTGTCAATTTACCTTTTCGCAAAATAATTGGGGTATCCCATTGGTTGCTATTATTGTTTTTGGGGTTGATTATTCTTACTTTAGTTCCGGGTTTGGGAACTAAGGGGGTTTACGGTACGAGTCGTTGGTTCTCTATTGCAGGATTTCCCGTTCAACCTTCGGAATTTATTAAACCTTTTTTGGTATTGCAGAGTGCGCGAGTTTTTGGACAGTGGGATAGACTTAGCTGGGGAATTCGTATTGCTTGGTTAGTGGTTTTTGGTTTGGTATTGTTAGGAATTCTCGCACAACCCAATTTGAGTACCACCGCACTTTGCGGTATGACTATATGGTTAATCGCGCTCGCTGCTGGTTTACCTTACAAATATTTGGGAGGTAGTGCTGGTGCAGGAGTCATACTCGCGCTTTTGAGCGTTACCGTCAATACATATCAACGCACGCGGATTACCTCTTTTTTGAATCCTTGGGATGACCCTCAAAATACAGGTTATCAGTTAGTTCAAAGTTTATTGGCAATTGGTTCTGGCAATACTTGGGGTGCAGGATTTGGACTTTCGCAACAAAAACTTTCTTGGCTACCAATTCAGGATAGTGACTTTATTTTTGCTGTATTTGCTGAAGAATTCGGCTATGTTGGCAGCTTGACACTGTTAGTAATGTTAGCTGTATTTGCAACTTTAGGATTAGTTGTAGCTCTCAAAGCTAAAAATATAATCTACAGATTATCGGCAATTGGTATTACTACTTTACTTGCGGGACAATCATTTATAAATATTGGTGTTGCTAGTGGAGTTTTACCTACTACAGGTTTACCTTTACCATTTTTTAGTTACGGCGGAAGTTCGATAATTGCTACATTGGTTTTAACAGCTTTATTAATTAGAGTTGCTAGAGAAAGTAACGAAGCCGAGATAGTTCCATTACGAAGACAGCCGCCAAAATCTCAAAGAGAGCAGCGGTTTTTACATAAAAATAAGCTTTAGTTTGATACTTATTATTCATGAAATATTAAGTGTATTAGCCGCGATCGCAACGCTTTTAACACCCTATCTGATAATTAATAATTGCCATCGTATTTGTATCGGAGAACCTCACCTCGCCGTACTGCACCCCTCTCCTTACCAAGGAGAGGGGATGGGGGTGAGGTTTTTGTACTCTATTCACCTGAAAAGCGCTATATTCTCGAACCTAGTTACGCGATCGCAATCTCGGCTTTTGCTTTAGTTTATCGTTTTAGCAGACTGCGCGATCAAAAAAAATAATTTTATTAATCCTGTAATGTAGTTAATAAATCCATAAGCCCCGTCCAAAATCTTTAAAAAATCTATCATGATTAACGAATCGCCAATATCATCTAATATCGAAACACCTGCTTTTTTACATATTCCCGTTTTAGGAAAGGAAATAATTGCAGGTTTGGCGATACGCAGTAACGGACATTATTTAGATACAACAGTTGGTGGTGGTGGGCATTCGCGTTTAATTTTAGATGCTGCACCGGATACCAAAATAACGGCGATCGATCAAGATGAAGATGCTTTAACGGCAGCAAAAAATAATTTGGCTAAGTATGGGAATCGTGTAGAATTTGTCCACAGTAATTTCGCATTTTACGAGTTTCCACGCAATACTTTTGACGGGATTATTGCAGATTTAGGAGTTAGTTCTTACCATTTGGACAATCCGGAAAGGGGTTTTAGTTTTCGTCACGAAGCCGAACTTGATATGCGGATGGATAGAAGTCAGTTGCTAACTGCTGCTGAAGCGATAAATCATTGGGATGAGGAGGAATTAGCAAATATTTTCTTTAAATATGGTGAGGAACGGTTATCAAGACGTATTGCTAGACGTATTGTGGAAAAACGACCATTTCATACTACAACTGAGTTAGCGGAAACGATATCTTATTGCGTTCCTCGGAAGTATCGCTACGGCAGAATTCACCCCGCAACTCGGGTTTTCCAAGGTTTACGAATTGCTATAAATGATGAATTAAAGTCTTTAGAAACTCTTTTAGAAAAAGCACCGGACGCACTTGTTGAAGGTGGAAAAATCGCAATTATTAGTTTTCATAGTTTGGAAGACAGAATAGTTAAACACGCTTTCAAAGATTCACCATCGTTAAAGGTGTTGACAAAAAAGCCGATTATTGCACAAGAAGAGGAAATTTCGACTAATCCCCGCTCTCGTTCTGCTAAATTGAGAATAGCTGAGTTGGTTAGCAGTGAACAGTGAGCAGTTAGCAGCTAAACGTCCGCATGGGGCTATATTTACAAGCAGGCTTTATTTTTGTAGTCACACCCTTCTAGTACTTCACCACATTAATTTTGCGGGGTAAGAAATTCGTAGTGGGAGCGTCTCGCTCCCTGATGGTAACGAGCGAGCGGGACAATTAGCGAGCGGGACAATCCCTGATGGTAACGAGCGAGCGGGACGCTCGCACTACGCTAACTCCTCATAACTTATGTGGTAGACCAGTAGTACTTCGCTACATTAAATATGATAGG
>NZ_JAYGHM010000029.1:53455-68859 GCF_034931125.1 Rivularia sp. UHCC 0363
AGCGAGCTAAGAGCAACCAGCGAGCTAAGAGCAACCAGCGAGCTAAGAGCAACCAGCGAGCTAAGAGCAACCAGCGAGCGAGACGCATGTCCTTACGGACACGCTGCGCTACCGCACTACCCAAACCTATCAAAAATGAATAATTTAGACCACTAGGGTGCGGACGGCTTTTTGTAATAATTGATAACTCTTGACTATTCACTGATAACTGTTCTAGGTAACTCTATACAAAAGGTTGATCCTTCACCAAGTGAACTTTCTACGGTAATAGTTCCTTGCATTAAATTTAATAAATCTTTGACTATTGCTAATCCTAATCCCGTTCCTTGGTAGCGACGGGTTTTAGTTTGATTTACTTGCCTAAATGCTTGGAAAATATAATTTAAATCAATTTCTGAAATACCAATACCTGTATCTTTTACTATAATGATAATTTTATCGTCGTTTAATTCTTGTAGTTCAACTAATACACTACCAGTTTCTGTAAATTTAATTGCGTTGCAAATTAAGTTAGTTAATAGTTGTTGAATCCGAATAGGGTCATTAAGCACTTTTACATTTTGAATATTTATATCAATATTTAAAGCGATGTTTTTCTGGTTCGCAAAAAAACGTAAGTCGTCTGTAATTAACTTAAATAACTCTGTAATATTAAAATACTGTAGATTAAGACTAAATTTTCCTTCTTCTAATTTGGCAAAGTCTAGCATATTATTAATTAGCGTTAATAGCTGTTTGCCATTTCTGATAATCGTTTCTACCATATTTACTGACTGCGGAGTAAACTGATTTTTGTTTAACCGCAAGAGTACGTCGGAAAAGCCTAAAATGGCATTTAGAGGTGTACGCAATTCATGGGATAAAACCGCGATTATTTTCGATTTGAATTCTGCGGCTTCTCGTAGATGCAAATTTTGCAGTTCTACAAAACGTGTTTTTTCTTCTGCTTGTTTGCGATCGCTAACATTGCGTAATAACCAGCGTATACCAATGCAGTTAGCCTTATTGTCGTTTGTAGTAGTGGCGCTAATTTCACAATCAAACAAAATCCCCTGAGAATTTTGCAACCCAATTTCCCAATCTCTTAGTTGGGTTTGTTGGCATAAACGAGCTAGCTTTTCGCGAAATTTTCGACGTGCTTGTTGAGGAACGAAGACTATCAACAGTTTACCAAGAATTCTAGTTTTATCTATAGCAAATAGTTGTGATGCAGCTTGGTTAGCTTCGAGGATTTTGCCATTAATATCTGTCACAAGATAACCATCGGGAGCAAAATCAAATAATTCTTGATAGCGCTGACGTTCTTTTTCTATTTCTTGCTGATATTCTACTAATTGCTCGTTTTGTTGGAGCAATTCTTCTTCTGCTACGTGAAGTTCTTCTAAACTAACACTCAATTGCTCGACAGCTTGAATGAGTAATTCTTGCTGTTGAGGTGCTTCATGAACTGATTTATATAGTGAATCTGTTTGCTGACGAACTCCTTCTACTTTTCTAATGAATCGATCAAATTTCATAATATACCTTTGTTTTATTAAAATTCAAATTAAATAAATATTAAACAGCAAAGCCCAAATATGATATATCTTTTTTTTAATTATGTATCTGTCTTAATGCTTACCTGTGTAATTTTATGGCTCATCCGTACTTAGTATGCTATAAAAATCATCAAAAAAGGGAATAGGGAATAAAATTTAGTATTTACTATTAATTTCAAATCATACAGCTTGTTTCCTTTATCTAGTAAGCTTTTGATCTATACTTTTAACATACTATGTACTGAAGAACCAATTTTATTCTATTTGAGTACTAAGTATAAAATTAATAACTCCTAATTTCTAACTCATAACTTCTAACTCCTAAATCCTAACTATTTTTACCCTTTTTTCTCGCATTCTTCCATTAATAAAATTACTCCTTGAATATCTGTTCCTGAGTTTATTAATGGGGTCAAAATTATGTGACAACCTATTGATTTACCTCTACGGTTTGTTGCATTTAGCGTTAATTCGTGGTATTCAGTTTCTTTATTAAGAATTGCTTTTAATAGCTGTCTGAGTTTTTCAATAGGTAAACCGATATCTAAACTCATAAAATGTTGCGAAAAAACTTCGTCAAACCGCAATCCCCACAAGTCTTCTGCTTTGCGATTCCAAATTAAAATATGCAGTTCCGGACTGAGAACAACCACACCAGAACGGATACTGGTCAAAATAGATTCTAAAAAACAGTTAACGCGATTTAATTCGTCGCTATTGTCGCGCATTTCTTCGTTCATAGTCTGCAATTCTTCGTTGGTAGATTGCAGTTCTTCGTTCATTGTTTCCAATTCTTCGTTGGTTGACTGAAGTTCTTCATTGGTAGTTTCTAATTCTTCAACAGTGGACTGAAGTTCTTCGTTAGTAGTTTCTAATTCTTCGTTGGTTGACTGAAGTTCTTCGTAAGCTGTTTCTAATTCCTGATTAGAATGGACTAATTCTTGTTGCAAATCCTTAAATCGTGTCACATCAGTAAAGACTATTTTTATCCCCAGCAATTCATCCGTATTTTCATGAAGTAAAGGCATAATTTGTACGTCAAGATATTTGATTTCCCGATCGGAATTTGACCATTCTATGTCTTTTAAATAAATAGCACGTCGATTACTATGAACTTGATCGATTCGCGATCGCAAATCTACAGGACGATAGGAAATTTCTAAATCTTGTAACGGACGACCGATATCTTTGGGATTGATATTAAATATACTACGGGCTTGAGCGTTGACCAAAATTACGGTGCTGTGAAGGTCTACAATGATTTGGACAACTGAATCTGTCTCAAACATTGCTTCATAAATATGGTTTCTGTCTACAACTTCGGGAATTTGTTGTTGATTATTAACTGAGTAACCCATTCCTAAAAGCATTTGTCGAAAATTACCATTAGGAACTTTGTTAAACACTCTTTTGCGTAAATCAAGTGATGAAAATAGATGATTACGACTAAACAACATTTCAGCTTTACCCAAAAACAAGAAACCCCCGCTATTTAAAGCAAAGTGAAAGCGATCGAGAATTTTGCTTTGAGTTTCGCTATTAAAATACATTAAAGTATTACGACATATCAACAAGTCTATTTTAGATATAGGTGCATCCTGAACTAAATCGTGACGACCAAAAATAACCCCCCGACGCAGTTCTTTTTGAACGCTGAAGTGATTGTTTATTTGTTCAAAATATTTTTCCAGTACGGGTGGAGGAACGTTCTCCACTTGTTTAGTTGTATAACTTGCGTGACGAGCGTAGTTGAGAGCTTCCATGTCAACATCTGTCGCAAAAACTTTGACTCGCTGGGTATATTCTTCCATACCTAAAATTTTCGCAAGCAAAATTGCGATCGTATAAGTTTCTTCTCCAGAAGCACATCCAGCACTCCATATCCGAATTGGTTTACTTGGATTCTTATTATTAACAATAGTGGGAATAATTTCCGTTGCAATATATTCCCAAGCTTGTGGTTCCCGGAAGAAAGTAGTAACGTTAATTAAAATTGTATTGAATAATTCAACAAATTCGTCTGGGTGTACTTCCAAATAATCGAGATACTCAGCGTCACTTTCTACACTAATTGTTTGCATCCGCTTGCAAATACGACGACTTAAACTAGCACGCTTGTAACCGCTAAAATCAAAGCCACGGTTGCCTTTAATGTATTGCAATAAAGTTTCTAATTCGGGGTTTTCTGATGTATTAGTCAATGTATTAACTTCCGCTGTGACAAACGATCTTTAGATTAATTAGGAAATTATTTATTTATAATAAAATATGATTTTTAAAAACTCACCCTCGTAACTCGTTCCCAGTCTCTAACTCGTTCCCAGTCTCTGGCTGGGAATGTATATTATGAGGCTCTGCCTCTAGTTAATTTACCGGAGGCAGAGCCTCCTGTAATGGGTTCCCAGTCAAATTGGTTTTTCTTCCACATTTGCATTAGTCTTAATAACTCGTTCCCAGTCTCTAACTCGTTCCCAGTCTCTGGCTGGGAATGTATATTATGAGGCTCTGCCTCTAGTTAATTTACCGGAGGCAGAGCCTCCTGTAATGGGTTCCCAGTCAAATTGGTTTTTCTTCCACATTTGCACTTCCCTTAAGTAAAGTTTCTCGGATCACGTTAGCACGAGCAAGAGCGTCTTGGGCTTGTTCTTCCATGCGTTCTGCGGCTAAATGCTGATTGCGATCGCGCATTCTTTTTCCCATGCGTTTTGTTAAGGAAGCTTTCTCTTCTAAAGCCCGTAGCGCAAACCATAACGCATCTTCTAAAGCATCTGACTGCTTTGCTAGCAAGCTTTCCAAGGAATAAGCGTGACCGATGCGACATCGAAAACGCAACAAATTTTGTTGTTGTAATTCCCATAAAGTACCCCCGCAGTCGGGACAGCCAAAGGTAGAAGGTTTACCAGACCTGTCATCGTTGCTTAAAGTTAATTTATCCATATCTACCAAATCGGTTTCGATTTCCATCTGATGGGAAACGGGACTTTCTGCTTTAGCTTCGATGGGGGTATTAACTAGCTCAACTAATACTTTGGGAATTTCCGACAATGGCAGAATATAATCAATATTGTTGACATTTTCAATCGCACTACGCGGCATTCCCGGATAGGTTGCATCTTCGGGATTTTGCACAATTGCCACACCACCACGTATTTTTACCGCTTGGAGTCCCGCAGTTCCGTCATCAAGTACCCCCGTAAGCACTACTCCTATCACTCGCTGTCCGTAGGCTCTAGCAGCGGTGCGAAATAGAGGATCGATCGCCGGACGATGATTGTTTTCTCTGGGCCCCCGCACCAAGCTGATATATCCGGACTTAATTAGTAAATGATAGTCTGGTGGAGCAATATAAATATGTCCTGTAACAATTTCTTCGTTATTTTGAGGATGCAAAGCTATTAAATTTCCAGCCCGATTAAGTATACTCGGTAAAACGCTGGTTGCGTGGCTGGGTATATGTAGGACTACCATTACAGCAGCATCTAAATCCGACGGCAAATGACTGACTAAATAAGAAAGCGCTTCCACTCCACCTGCCGACGTACCAATAATGATGATATCCCTTTTAGTTTCGATATCTCCTCCTAAATGCTGCGATGTCATATAATTCGCCTTGCTAACATTAGCCTAGCATTTATGTTAAATTCTGTATTCAGCCCTAAAGTGTAACTACGAATATTATCAAAAATTATAGGTTTTTATTAGTTATCTTTAAATAGGTTAGAATTCGATTTTGATAAAATAGCTTTATTATTCAGATGATAAAAACCCGGTCTTTCCAAAAAACCGGGTTGCAAATAAGTAAATTAAGGTTAATTCAAAACTTAACGTAGAGTATTGTCTCTCTTGTCAATAATTTCTACTACATCGTGGTCAACTGCGGTGTTTTTGTCAACTACATTGCTACCTGCAACAGGTTCGCGGTTAACTACATTTTCAGCAACTGGGGTTGGATTCGCACTTACACCTTCAGGAACTTCTGCATTAAATACTTTCCAATTACCAATCTTGTGACTGCTTAAAACAGAACCAGCACGTTCTATTTCATCTTCGTAACCATCTACTACTAATAAGTAGTAACCGTTATTAATACTACCTTCGTAATGTCTAGCATCCTCTTCCGGAATACCCATACCAGTTAATCCACCGACGATACCACCTGCTGCTGCACCTAATCCGGCTCCAGCTAAAGTAGTTGCGATCGTTCCTGCTGCGAGAAAAGGACCAACACCGGGAATTAATAATTCATTCAAACCTAAAAGTAAACCACCTAAACCACCTAAAACAGTACCAGTGGTAGCACCAATTCCAGCACCTTCTTGAGCTTCATTTTCACCACGCTCGTTTCTTACCTCAGCACCAGCAATTTTCTCGTTACCATCTGCATTTTTTGCGAGTAGAGAAACTCTATCCATCGAGAATCCTGAGTCTCTAAGTTCGTAAAGCGCTTTTTCTGCTTCTCCTCGGCTTGCGAATGTACCAACTGCACGTTTGTATTGTCTAGTATTTAGCATATTTTCTCCTTATGTAATTAAAAATTCGCGTCGGTCTCGATCAACTTTTGTAATAATGCTTTGTATCTAAACTTGTCCAGTCAAAACGATTCAGAAATGAGTAATTTTTTCTGAATACGCTAAAAATACTCAATTGGTTCAAATCCTTCAATATCGCCATAAACCGCTTCTGATACATGGGGATGTATGAGATTGCGATCGTTCACAAATTACAAATTAATTTGACAAGTTTTGTTAACCGATTTGCTCCTCACAGTGTCTTGTATTTAATTTTAAAATTCATCATCCTTTAGGTTTAGCTTATTGATATTTATATCAGCCAAAAGAATGATTACATGGACTACATAACCTCAATTTATGATTACGAGTGGAGGAAGATAGCAATCTGTGGTTTATCCTCACGGACACGCTACCCGTTAGAGTAAGGTAATAACGGATAATGGTTATTGCGTAAGTCCTATAAATAAAAATAAATAATTAATATGATTGCTCTGGAAGCTTATAATCTCAAAAAGACTTATCGACTAAATAAGCAAATAGTAGAAGCGGTAAAAAACGTATCTTTAAATATTGCATCCGGGGAAGTAGTAGCTTTTTTAGGTCCCAACGGTGCGGGGAAAACTACAAGTATTAAAATGATGGCAGGATTAATTAAACCTGATTTCGGTTGGACAAAAATATCCGGAATAAATCCTCATATTAAGCCTAGTGCATTAGAAAAACTTGGTGCTGTTTTGGAAGGAAATCGAAATGTTTATTGGAGATTAACTCCTCAAGAGAATTTAGAATATTTTGGAGTATTAAAAGGATTAACTTATTATCAAGCTCGGAAATCGGGAATCGCACTTTTAGAAAGATTTGGTTTGCAGCACAAACGTCGTACCGCAGTACAGCAACTTTCGCGGGGAATGCAGCAGAAATTAGCTTTTGCTGTGGCATTAGTGCATCAACCCCAAGTATTATTATTAGATGAACCGACTTTAGGACTTGATGTTGAAGCAACGGAAGATGTAAAAGTTTTAGTCAGAGAAATTGCTGCATCCGGTTGCGCTATTTTATTAACAACTCACCAGCTTGATATTGCTGAACAACTTGCCGATCGCATCGCAATTATTCACAAAGGTGAAATCATAACTCAACTACCAACTGATGAATTGATTCGTCAGTTTTCTGGTAAAGCTTATAAAATTGAAGTGGAAACTGTGTTAGATCGAGTTAGAATTACAAAGTTAGAACAAATTGGTGTAGAAATCAGAGAAAATAAAATTATTTATGTCGATCAACCAGAATTAATTTATCAAGTATTTAATATAATAGAACCTTTAGAATTAAAAGTTGTTGAAAAAGCAGAAGCAGATTTAACGCAAATATTTTTGAAGTTAGTGAAACAAGGTGTGTGAATTGTTCTCGATTCTCGTTATAAGGCTCTGCTTTGGAATGCTAATATCGAGGTGCCTCCATTATATTACTAGAGGCAGAGCCTCTGAAACTTCATTCCCAGCCGGAGTCTGGGAACGAGTAGTCTGGGAACGAGTAACAAGTAATAATTAATAAATGTTAGAATTATTTTTGGCTGAATTGCGCTGTAGCTGGATACAACTTCGTCGTTATCCAATTGAGTCTATAGCACAAATTATATTTACCAGTTCCATATTTTATGGACTTTTCTTAGGGGCTGGTTATATTGCAGGTTCTAATTTTCAATTAGGAGATAGACTAGATTCAATTATTATCGGTTATGTGCTGTGGATTTTAGTCAACTTTGTCATGGCAAATATTGCCGGAGGGTTACAAAATGAAGCGCTAACTGGTACTTTAGAACAACTTTTTCTTTCCCGTTACGGTGCTGTTAAAGTATTTTTGATGCGAGGTTTAGCTTATTTAACTTTAGAAATAATCAAGATTATGATTATTCTTATTATCATCATTTTACTTACAGATAGCCGTCTATCTTTTCCACCAATATTAATTCTACCTTTTATTACAGTATTATTAGGAGCCTATGGTTTTGCTTTTATCATTGGTTCCTTAGCTTTGCTTTTGAAACGAATACAGCAATTAATGCCTTTGCTTCTATTTCCCCTATTATTTCTACTAACTATTCCTACAGAAACTTGGTCTGGTACACCAAAATTGTTAGCGCAATTAATCCCAATGACTCCCGGTGCTGGTTTATTACGCGATTTAATGGCACGAGGAGAAAGCTTAAATCTAACAACTTTGATAATTGCTTTTATCAACGGGACTGTATATTTTGCAATCGGATTATTTCTATTTCGAGTTGCAGAGAAAGAAGCCAAACGCAGAGGAATTTTAAGCGGATATTAATCAATTATTAATTATCAATCAGTAAATATTTTTACTTCTAACTCCTAACTTCTAACTCCTAACTCCTAACTCCTAACTCTTAATTAAGCTTGCTGCATCTACATCTATTGATAGTTGTGCTTGGGGTTGGTTGCGGAGAATTGAAGCTGGAAAAGATACGTCAATATCTCCTTCTAATAACTGTTTAACTACTTCGGCTTTACGCTTTCCTGGAGCGAGACAGATGATTTTTTTTGCTGCACAAATCATCGGTATGGTAAGGGTAAAAGCATATTTTGGTACGCTTTCTAAGTTAGGAAAGTGACCTTCTTTGACCTGTTGCTGATGGTTGACTGAATCTAACTTCACCAGTTTTACCATGTAGGGGTCGTTAAAATCTGCCACAGATGGTTCGTTAAATGCTAGATGTCCATTTTCCCCAATTCCTAACATACATAGGTCAATCGGTTGCGCTGTTAATAATTTAGAATAGCGATCGCACTCTTGTAAAGGCTGTAAAGTATCACCTTCTATATAATTGAATTTTTGAGGAGTAATCCGCTTTTCGATCCGCTCTCTTAAATAATATCGGAAACTTGAAGAATGCTCGGCAGATATCCCCAAATATTCATCTAAATGAAAACATCTAACTCGCGACCAGTCAATATTATTTAAACCAGTTAAAGCATCAAGGAATTTAAGTTGAGAATTACCCGTAGCAAACAATACTGCAACAGTTTGCTTCTGTTTGAGTATCTGCTGTAAATATTGTTGAACGATGGAAGAGACGGATAAAGCAAGTTCAGTTTCCGAATCGTAAATCTGAACTCCCAGCTTATCGACACGAAAATCTTTTGTAGCGTTTGACATTTGATCCTAAAGAATTTTGTTGAATTAAGTAAACGAGTAAAGGTAGATTTTTAATACCTATACAAGCGTCATTTACCATAGGTTGTCAAATTCTATAAGAATTAATCATAATTTTTTGTAGGCTGGAATGCATCAATTATTACGGAAAAGCACAATATAATGTAAGCTATTTGATAAAAATTGATATTTATTTACAGTTAATGGGCAGAAATTATGTTGTCAGCAATTTTATTTGATTTAGATGGAACAATTGTGAATACCGACCCCATACATTATCAGGTTTGGCGAGATATGCTACTTGAATATAATGTAGAAATCGATGAAAATATATATAAATCTAATATTAGCGGTAGGTTAAATCCAGATATTATTCAAGACCTATTGCCGCATCTATCTGTAGAACAAAACGAACAGTTTGCAGCAGAAAAAGAAGCAAGATTCCGTCAACAAGCATCATTGCTCAAACCGATCAACGGATTTGCACAGTTATTAGCATGGAGCGAAAAGCACAACCTTAAGCGGGCTTTAGTTACTAATGCTCCGAGACTTAACGCACATTTTATGTTAGAAGCTTTGCAATTGACACAAGCTTTCGACATCATCATATTAGCAGGAGAAGAAGCAGCAGCGAAACCAGACCCTACACCTTACTTAGTCGCTTTGGAAAGATTGGGAGTCAGTGCAGAACAAAGTATAGCTATAGAAGACTCACCATCGGGAATACATTCCGCTGTTAGTGCAGGTATTCGCACTTTAGGTATGACTTCCACCCAAACCCCGGAAGCTTTGCAAGAACTTGGTGCATTTATAGCAATTTCTGATTTTGCAGATTTGCAATTATGGACGTTTCTTAATTCTTAACAATTCTCAGCAATAATTTAAAAGTACCGCGATCTCATCATACATATGAGAATAATTATCTATAGAATCAGAATTTTCTATGGATAAGTAACAAAAGTTTATAGTTGTTAGGTGTAAATTTATTTCGGTCTAATATATGTTTTCTAAATAGCTAAAGCCTTATCTAATCAGCTTTTTAGACTATTGGTTGCTTGACAATGGCAATTTTAATTTTAGTAGATTCTGGTTTTTGTACCTATAACTATCTCAAATAAAGGCTATAAAAGTTATCAAGTACTTGCATTTTATACAGACATCGGTTACATTCGGATCTAAAGTTTGGCTCCCAATCCGGGAGAAAATTTGGGATTACATCTCTATTAAATAAGAATAAGTTAAGGAGTCATATAAAACCCTCGACTTTAGACGATTGCTCAAAAAGCCCTCGGCTTCCTTTGATGCTACTTGTTTATAAAATCTATTTTTTTTCAAATTTATTGAGAATATTTTGCAATATGTCGATAAATTTAGATATAGTAAAAATATATCAACTGAAACCTCCTAAAACCTTTAAAAATATTTGGATAATCAAAATATGACAGTTTCTTCATAATTAAGGTATATTTTTTTACCTATGTTTTAATCAACAATTTATATATATTTTGAAATTCCATTATGATGTTTCCCGGTATTTACTTGTAAGTTCAAGTATTAAGGGTATATATGATTTTCCTTGGTAAATATTAATGTGTATAAAGTCACTAATAAACAGATGTGTAACTCCCACAATTCAAGTCCTAATCTCAGTAAAAACCCTAGGATTCAAATGATAACAGTAGAAAAAACACATAAGCCTAGTGAATTCATCACTATCTATAGAAGTAAAATTTTGTATTTAATAAGATTGTTTAAGCCGTTAGTAGCATTTTTTCTCGTCCAAGAGAATTTTCATCAGGGAAGTGTTATAAAAGGGCTATCAGGAAAAGGTTTAAGTGATCTATTTTGTTTGTAGCACAAGTATTTTTCCTTGCAGTTTAAAGTATTGCAGCGGAATTATGATTGAGAAATCTTGGTAGTAAGCACAATTCTGAGGGGAGTTGACAGCAACTCAAACTATCTATAGGTGTAATATCCTTTTTGCAAAATACACAACCTATGTAAGTTAAATGAATACAAATTTTTGTTCGGATAATTCACGAAAAGTAGCAGAAGATATTGTTGGTACCGCAACCAATAATCAAACTTATGTTTTAGTGGAGTGTCCTGCTCCTTGGAATTCGGATGCTTTTAGTTCTAAATGGGTTCCGGATAATTTGCGGTTATTGGTAGAAGAGGCAAAAGTAGCTAAACTACCGATTAAGTTTCAGTTAATTGCTAATGATTTATCGCATAAAGTTAACTCGACAACGCTGCTGATTTATCACCAAGAGAAAGGAGAAGGTAAAGGTTACTCGAAGCGAGAATTTAAGCTAGAAAATATCGAGCAAGCAGCAGCAACGATCAAAAAATGGTTGTGGAGAAAGGATCTCAAATATGAAATAGATGCAACTACCACAAGAGATATTTTAATTTGTACTCACGGTAGTCATGATAAATGCTGTGCAAGATACGGAAATCCGTTTTACTTCCACGCTAACAATACTATTTCAAGTTTAGGTTTGGATAACGTGCGAATTTGGAAATCCAGTCATTTTGGAGGACATAGATTTGCACCGACAATGATCGATTTACCCGAAGGAAGGTATTACGGCAATCTTGACCAAGAGTCATTTCATTCAATATTGACTCATACTGGTGATATTAAACGCTTTCGGGACATTTATCGAGGCTGGGGAATTTTACCAAAGTCGATTCAAATTGTCGAAAGAGAATTAATTCTGCGTTATGGATGGGATTGGTTTGATTACAAAGCAGCAGGTAGAATCATTGAGGAAAGTTTAGATAAGAGTAATGTACTCGCAGAGTTAACTTTTGAAAAACCGGACGGTTCGGTTTATAGCTATCAAGCTAGACTTGTTAAAGATAATAACAAGACCCAAACACTCAAAAGTTCTTGTAATGCCAAGCATGATACTTTGTTCATTAAATATGCTGTTGCTAATATGTGGTTGGCTTCTAGACAGTTGGTGAAAGTAGCTAGTTAGTTTTATAGTACGTTACTTTGCTTGTCATCTACCATCTTTTATTTATTAGCAGAATTGGATATTGATTCTCTTCGTTTAAGTCCAAGGAAAGCAGCTTGAGTTACCAAGTGTTTTGATCAAATGGTGTGCTTTCTTTTATTTTAGATTTGAAATTACCTTACGGTAAGACGCTTCTGCGTCAATAGATTTTGGATTACGTTTAAAGAAGACTTGGTGTTATTTTATCGCTATTTGAGATATTGATAATTAATAACTTAGAATTACCGATCCGGTCTAATACTGATATATCGATCGGTGCGAATATTGTTAATAACGGTGTAAATTTGATTTTGCTCCTCACCTAAAGTTTTGAGTAAGTGAGTTCCTAATTCTAATGCTGCTTCAAATTCCGGTTGTACTACTTCCTTTGCACCCATTTGAGTTAGGATATCTATTTCTTTATCGGAATGCGATCGCACTATAATATCCAACTCAGGAGCTATTGACAAAGCGCGTTCTAACAATATTCTGGTGCTTCCGGGGTCGGGTAAGGCAATTGCTAGAGCTTTGGCTTTTTCTAAATGTGCTTTTTCTAGTACTAATTCGGAATCTGCATCACCAAATAAATAAGGTATTTTTCTGTGTCTGAGTCTTTGTATAGCTGGTTCGCTATTATCCATAACGATGACCGGATAGCCTTGACTCTGCAAAATTTTGACAACAACTTGCCCAACTCTACCATAACCCGCGACAACGACATGAGAATTGATTGTTTCTGGAATTGATAGGCTTTTAGGGGCTTCAAAACGTCGCAGATATTTAAATAAAAATGGGGTTTTTATCAGTCGATTGGCTAATTTGGGCGCTCTTTCTAATAAGATAGGAGTAATAATTAAAGTTATCGCCGTAGTACCTAAAAGTAACAGATAAGTATCTTGAGATATCAGTTCTAATTCTAAGCCAGTTAAAGCCAGTACAAAAGAAAATTCACCAATTTGATTAATGCCGAGAGCCGTAATTACTGCTGTTTTTACAGAGTAACCAAATTTTAATACAATCGGAAATACAATTAGGGCTTTACCGAACATTACCAATGTTACCAGTCCCAATATTAAGCCAAAATTTTCAATTAGAATAATTGGGTCAATTAGCATTCCAATCGAAGCGAAAAACAGACTGGCAAAGGTATCGCGTAACGGTAAAATTTTAGCTAAAGCATGGTCTGCATAGTCGATTTCCGAAATCATTAATCCGGCAACAAAGGCACCCATCTCAATAGAAAGACCGAGAGCGGCTGTAATTAAAGCAACTCCCAAGCATAACGCAATTATGGTTAATAAGAATAATTCATCACTTTCAGTTGCCGCAATATTACGAATCAAACCCGGTACAATCCAACGACTTAAAATAAACGCGATCGCAGCAAATCCAATAACTTTAGCTAAAGCCAAAAACAAAGCTGTAACAAGACCTTCCGGCTGCTTTAATGCGGGCAAAATCGCTAACATGACACCCAAAGCTAAATCTTGAACGATTAAAATCGCCAACATAATTTGACCGTGGAGCGTATAAGTTTCGCCTTTTTCTGTAAGTGTTTTTAATACTACCGCTGTTGAAGAAAGGGAAAATACCGCACCTAAAAATATTCCTTGAGGAAACCCCGAAGCCCAACCGAATACAACGGTAATTAAGGTTACTAAGGTAGTAGTTAATCCAATTTGCAGTAAACTACCGCCAATAGCAATATCTTTAACTCGTTTAAGTTCAGTTAAAGAAAATTCTACACCCAAAGCGAATAAGAGAAAAGCAACACCGAATTCAGCCAGAGATTTAATTAAATCCGCATCGCTCAATAATTTTAAGCCAAAAGGACCGACAATAAAACCGCTAGCCAAATATCCTAATAGAACGGGTTGTTTGAACTTATTAGCGATATATCCACCCAGCGCCGAAGCCCCCAAAACTGTGGTAAAATCCACAATTAAACTATGTCCTGCTGCCATATTTCCTCTATTGGGTAAGCTTTCAATAATCGCAATTATAGTGAAATCTTATTAGTCTAGAGAATTATTTTGGCTCTTGCGTACAAGTTTATGTTAATTAAAAAGTTGTAAAAGAGGGAGTAGGGAATAGGAAGTAGGGGAAAAAAGCCACCCCCGCAAATAATCTTAGTCACTGAGTATAAAAGTTATTAGTATGCAAGGATTTTCAACCTCTTTACTGTTTTTTTTGCGTACCTTAGTACTGAAGAACAATTCTTTTTTAAAAATTTATTTTAATTGTTTTTGCTTACCTAATTTTAATTAAACATCAAGCTGAATTCCTATATATAATTCAAAACTATACGTATTTTTCAGAATCTATAGTTAAAAATATTTCATAGACATCGTAATTTATTTAACAGTCGTGTCAGTATTGCGATCAAGAATCCGATACGTCCTTTTTATTTACCAAATTTATTTACTAAAAATTTACTAAATAAGTACTTATGCAAAATTAATTATATTATAAAAAAATTATAATTTATATTCTGTTTTGTGGAAAATATACTGTAACTTGAATCTTACATTGAATAATCATTCATTTTTATAATTTTTGGTATGGAAACCCCGCGTTTGTATGATTTTTTACCATCAGGTAATGGCTATAAAATACGTTTGTTATTGACGCAAATTGGGATGCCGTTTGAAAGAATAGAGATAAACATATTAAAAGGAGAGAGTAGAACTACTAACTTTTTAAGCATAAATCAGAACGGTAAAATACCAGTTCTAGAAATAAGTGAGGGTAAATACTTAGCAGAGTCAAATGCCATATTAATGTATCTAAGTGAAGGAACAGAATTTTTACCTTACGACCGTTTTTTTAAAGCACAGGTATTGCAGTGGTTGTTTTTTGAACAGTACAGTCACGAGCCATTTATCGCGACATCTAGATATTGGATTTCTATTTTAGGTAAAGCAGACGAGTATAAAGAAGCATTAAAAGAAAAGCGCGATCGCGGTTATGCAGCGCTTGAAGTGATGGAAAATCATTTAACCGGAAAAACTTTCTTTGTTGCACAACGTTATACAATTGCCGACATTGCTTTATTTGCTTATACCCACGTTGCGGATGAAGGAGGATTTGATTTAAGTAAATTTAAAGCTATTCTGGCTTGGATCGAAAGAGTAAAAGCGCAGCATGGGTATATCGAAATTGGGGATGAGAAGTTA
>NZ_JAYGHM010000029.1:69076-90956 GCF_034931125.1 Rivularia sp. UHCC 0363
TTTTTGACCTTTGACCTTTAACCTTTAATTCCTAACTCCAAACTCTTTCTTATCCACTTACACCATTAGACATTCGAGAGGGAAGAAAAGCGGAGTAACATTCTTTGCGACGTTTATTTCGTTGCTCAATTCGTTTTTCGACTACTTCTAAGCGATTTTGCAAACTGATAAGAACTCTGATAGCTTGCGGGTCTTGAAAACTATTTGTACCAAAATCAGTAAATGCCTTGGGGTCGCGTTTAGTACCCACTATAGACATAACTTGAATTTGAGTAAGGCTGGGTTGTACGGATGGTAGGAAACTAGTTAAACTGTTTTCGTCGGGGAATTTTCCTTTGCTTGTAGGAACGGGCTGATAAAGCGCTCCGGGCATATTAGGAATAAAAGCCATATATTGATATTGAATCCAAGCAATGGCTGAATGTTGGGGACCTGCGGTAAACATAATTATTGTCAAAATGTCAATCAATTGGTCGCGATTTGTTAGGCTAGCTGGTAGAGAAACAACACCAAATCCACCATCACTAACTGGTTTACGTAAAGCCTGCAACCAATTTTGTAACTCAAAATCTTCGCGGATATCTCGGTCGGATTTGTAATAAATCCCGATATATCTACTCACATAGTCTTCCAAGGTATTCCAAACCAGCAACCCGTCATCTCTATAGGGAAAATCTCCCAATATATAAGAATTATCGACACCGCGCTGACGTAAATAGGTAGGAAGTGCAAAGTCGCTGAAATTATTAAAAAAGTCAGATACTGCTGTATTTGTCAGTTGCAGCGAGCTTTCTAAAGTACCCGCTAAGATAACATCTATCGCTCCACCCGGATTAATTAGCCCTTCATCAGCAAGGCTATTGACTGCCATCGTAAACTCGAAATGAGGCTTTAAGAATACATTCACGGGATGGCGATCGCTAAGTGAGCGTGATGTTGCTAGTGCGATCGGTTCCATCACTAAATGAGTCTGTCCCAAATGACGATACAACTGATTGACATAAAAATCAGCCATTTGGGCAATTAACTTAGCTAATGTCCAGTCAACACCATCTAAAGGTGTACAAAGCAAACTTTCTCCCGGTACCTGTCCCAACTGGATAGCAATGGGGATTAACTGAAAATCGCCGCGAGTTCTTTGGGCAAAATAGAGTGCAATTGGAGCGCTCAGATATTTGTTTTCTTGAGGCTGAACGCTATCGAGTACCTCATAATCGGTAACAAACAAACCACCTTCTCGGATAGCTCTGTCTAGAGTTTGATGAATGCGTTTCCTACCCTTCGTCTTACTCAGCACGGCTTGAAAAATCTCATCCGTTATTGCAAGTTTGTCGCGAAGGTTGTAATCAAGGGTTAAAACATTCCTTAGTTCCATCGAATTGGGACCAGAAAGCCGCTGTTGTGCAAATACATCATCGCTGCGGAAATCTTGAGCAATATCGGGTAGCGGTAGCACGGGAAACAACGCAGCATAGTCATCCAAGCTTTGAAACGGTTTCGGATTATCCAGAAATGCTTGTTGATTAGCTCCTATTTTTTCCGATAAAATTACTCGATTATTGTTATATCCTTCAGAGAATGCTTCTCGCTCTGGTAAAGTCTCCACGCGGGGTGAATTTGGTAATCGCAACCCTAGCTGATATTCTTCACGAGTCTGTTGCAGCTGCATTTGGCGTTGTTGTTGAGTTGCTCTTGAATCCTTTTGAGGTAAGGTTGGGATGGTAGGATTATCTGGCGGTTGAGGTCTTGAGGGTTCGGTTTCTTTATCTAGCAAAGTTTCCAAACCAGGAGTACAAGCTAGAGCCATTAGCCCCATCATGGTACGGCGCGAAAAGACATATTGCTCGATTAACTCTTGTCGGCGTTGTTTTGGAGTTGGCGATCGCATAATATTTCCCCTTAAAAAGTTGTCAACTTCTGTAATATTAATGAGTGTAAATAGATAGGACTTATACAGTAGTAAAAGTTTAAATCTATGATGTATCACTACAACGTGTTACCGTATTTTTCTTAACAAACGATACATTTATTCACAATAAATATTGTTAAATATTGTTTATATCGGCTTTTCAAAAAATAGTAGAGAAAGGAAAAAATCCATAATAAAAATTGCCACCCAACTGCTGACAACAGCTTTAGTTGAAGATTCTCCCACTTCTTTTGCACCCCCGCAAGTTGCTAAACCGTGACTGCAACCGATAAAAGCAACTAAGATTCCAAAGATAAAACCTTTGAGTAAAATAATATATAGATCTGATGGTTCTAAAAAATTTCTCACCGACTCTAAAAATATTTCTGGAACTACTTGATAAAACTGTGCTGCGGCAAAAATTCCGCCGATAATTCCTATCACTAAAGAAAAAAGAGTTAATATCGGTAATATCAAACAGCAAGCCATCACTCTAGGAAGAACCAGGTAATCAATCGGATTAGTTCTCAACATATAAAGCGCATCAACTTGTTCGGTGACAATCATTGCACCGATTTCCGCAGCAAAAGCCGAACCTACCTGTCCTGCAATTATACTAGCCGTTAAGATTGGGGCTAATTCTCGACAGAAAGCCAAAGCAAAAGCACCACCAACAGCATCAACTGCTCCAAACCGGACTAGTTCCCTTGCAGTTTGAATCGTAAAAATCATCCCTGCAAAAAAACTTACCAGTAGCACGGGAGAAATCGAACCGGGTCCGACTTTAACCATATGTTCTAAAACATTGCGGTAACAGGTTTTTCCCTGTAATAAACGCAACCAAATTTGACCCAATAGCAGTAAGGCAGAAATAAAACGCACAACTTAGATTTCCTGCTTGCTTTTGGTTGCAATTTTACATCTATTGACTATAAAGCTGCTAATAATATTACATAATTCAAATATCGGGAGCGTTAAAAGTCTCTCTCACTTAAAGAAGATTTTTAAAAGTTGTATGCCAAATTTGCCAAATCCACTCTTGCGATACATCAATCATTCATCCATATCAACTTCAATCAATTTTTGCCGTGAGGAAGCACCAGATTTAATACGTATATAAGATTTTGGGATGTCAAACTTTTTTGACAAAACTTTAATTAACTCTTGATTCGCCTTACCATCAACGGGCGGCGATTTTAAATGTATAGTAAGACTACCGTCCTCTTCTTCAATAATTTTTTGTTGTTTAGAATTCGGTTTAACTTTAACTCTTTGTTGCATAAATTAAAGATTGGGGATTGGGAATTGTAAAATACGGTTTATTTAGTAATATTTTTAATAATATAATAACTAAGCAAAATAAGTATGCAAAAAGTGCGCCATTCTCAATAACGCACCTAAGCAATTTATAACTTATTAACCACTGTTAAATATTAACTGATTTAAAGTTCTCCTGGATTACCGTTACCAATCACAGAAATTTTATGTCGATAAACTAATTCCCCACCATACCAACCGGAAACACCGAGAAGTGTAGCTACGACAGTCGAAATTCCTAATCCCCAAGGTAATACGGCTCCTACAGTAGAACCCAACCGCAGGACTAAGTTAATTAAAGTTAGTGATAGAGCTGCTATATTCAGAGCCATATGCGCCCAACCAGCGGTGCGTAAACGGGTTCTTCCGATTCTAAAAAAGTCTAGCATTCCAGTTATAGCAGCTAAAATACCGGCTGCAAAACCACCTATGATTAAATAGAAAGATGCTCTTGCCCAAAAGACATCGTTAGTGAACCAAAAGATACCATCTGATAAAAACGCACCAACTAAAAAAGCAATTGGAAATTGCACGAGAATCGGGTGAATTGGATGTCCTAAAACAGCTACAGTACTAGGTACACCAGCATCTCGAAATTCTCTATCGTCTGTTTCTAAAACGTTAGGAATATTAGGGTATGGAGATGTTCTTCTGTCTTGAGTTTCTGTCATGATTAATTAAAGGTTAAAGGTTAAAGGTTAAAGGTATAATTTGGTAATTGATTACCCGGTAGGAATTTGTTCTACGTGAACTTGAGCCGACATTATCAGTTTCCCTGCTTCTACTTGTAGACTTTTTACTGTTAAATCCATTCCTTCTAAATCAAAGTTGCTTAAATTCAATAATTCGCTAGTTTGATTTATTAATGCTTCTGTCAATTCAGATGAATTTTCTTGATTATCACCATACTCAACGTTTTCCAAAGTAACAGTTTTTCCACCAGCACTAACACGGGGAACTGCGGAAAATGCAACTTGATTGGTTTCGCCTGTTTCCTTTAATAATACAGTGGCATTTAATTGGACTTTACCATCACCAGGTAAGCGAAAATCTACCTTTTGGGGGACAATACTTGTAGGTTTTCCGTTAATATTGATTTTTTGACTTTGTAACTGTTGCTGGACGTATTCAGAATTAAAAGCGCGGTTAATATCTTCTTCAAGTAAAACAACTCGCGTACTACCTTTAGCTGGTTTGGTAAGTTCAATTTTGCCAAACGCTGCACTCATGGGATTGATCGCGAGGTTATCAATATGTATATCTAATTCCTCCATGCGGAGGTCTTTTTGCATTACCAAACCATCACCATCAATATCAACGGATTCTACTTCTCCCTGAATCGCTTGGAGCGGATTAGTTTTGATATCAATATGTAAATCTTCTACTTCATCTAGCTGACTAGACATTCCTACTTCTGCGGCTTTATTGAGAGCTTGCTCGCCTAATCCAGCATTTTCTGGCATTCTGTACCTTCTTTATTAATGGCTTCCCTTAAGTTAATTTATTCCTTTTAATAAAAAAAGTTCTCTCCCTAATGGGGTAGGAAAGGTTGTGTATTTATCAGTCTAAAAGGATAAATTTGATTTTGGAAGAGTGAAGGATGAAATTATATTGATTTTTTTGATATTATTTATAGATGTATTTAAAAATTCTTAAATTTAGAATTGCTGCAATATCGGTTCATTTATTTACCTTCCATTTAAAGGCTAAAGGTCAAAGGTTTAGGGCAATAAAAACTCCTAACTCCCAACTTAAGTACTCGTGCAAAATAAATTAAACATTTCGTCTGGGGAGGGAATAGGGTTGGGGGGAAGGTTTATATAACTCACGAGTAATTATATAAATAATGCAGGCGTTAGTACGTACTTATCTCCCCATACCCAATTACCAATTACCAATTCACATATTTTGCAACACCTCACGAATCACCTCTGAGGGAACTTGATCGGAAATTGTCACTGCACCAATCTGGGTTGGTAATATAAACCTGACTTTACCCGCTTTGACTTTCTTATCCAATTGCAACGATTCAATTATCTCTGCAATGTCTAACCCTGCTGGTAATTTTATCGGTAAACCCGCTTTTTCAATCAAAGCGTTTTGTCTTTGCACTTCTTCCACTTGCCACATTCCTAATTTTGCGGCAATTTCTCCCGCTGCAACCATGCCGATCGCCACGGCTTCACCATGATTAACTACGCTGTAACCCGTCAAACTTTCGACTGCATGAGCAATAGTATGTCCGTAGTTCAAAGTCGCCCGCAATCCCGCTTCTTTCTCATCTTTACTAACTACATCAGCTTTTGCTTGACAAGAGCGCGTTAATATGTAATCAACTAATGATTCTTGATCGGAGAAAGGAGCCATCAAATATTGCATTTGGTCGAGATTTTTGCACTTTTCCATCTCTGCAAATAAATCGGCATCCCAAATCACGCCATACTTAATTACTTCTGCCATTCCAGCACGTAATTCTCTTTCTGGTAAAGTTTTTAGCACTTCCGGGTCGATTAATACCAAACGCGGTTGATGAAAAGCACCAATCAAGTTTTTTCCTTGAGGATGATTAACACCAGTTTTACCACCGATAGAAGCATCCACCATTGCTAAAAGCGAAGTCGGTACCTGTACAAACTTAATTCCTCGCAGCCAAGTAGCCGCAGCAAAACCCGTCATATCGCCAATTACACCACCACCCAAAGCTACCATCGTAGAAGAACGTTCTATGCGGTTTTCCAGAGCCGTATCGTATATTTTTTGTATAGAATCCAAATTTTTATGCTGTTCCCCATCGGGCAAAATACAGCGACATACATCGAAACCAGCAGCATTGAGCGAACTTAACGCCCTTTCCCCATAATGTTCAAAAACCGTCGAGTTAGAAACCAACAACACCTTCTGACCCAACTGCAAAGCATTCATATAATCGCCCAGTTTATCCAACCCAGACGGCGATATGGCAATTTCATAAGCAGACAACGGCAGATTTAAATTAATAGTAGAAGACATAGCTTTACCCCCATACAAGCCCCTGTGCTGTATTCTATCGTAATTTGAGGGATAGGGGACAAGGTGTGATGGGGGGATGGGGTGATGGGGGGACGATTACCAATTACCAATGCCCCATTCCCAATGCCCCATAACAAATGCTTCAATATATGTAATGAACGATTGTGGAGAAAAACAAATGCTAGCTATTGTTTCGTATATTGGTTTCTTAGTTCTGTTTACTGGTATCGCTGCCGGTTTACTCTTCGGTTTACGTGCAGCCAAGATACTTTAATTTTGGAAATGGGCATGGGGAATAGGGAATTGGTAATTGTCCCCCCATCCCCCTATCCCTTTAAACTTTGACTTTTGACCTTTGACCTTTGACCTTTGAATTGCTTTCTCGCGCTTCCAAGCCTAGCAGGTTCAACATTTCTTTATCAGCATCGTATCCGGGACAAGGTGTGGTAACGGTTAACATCTTTCCGTCGTCGCTGGAAAATATGGAGTTAGCACCTGCCATAAAGCACATTGCTTGTTCCATTTGAGAAAGTCTCGATCTACCCGCACTTAAACGAACGTCGGAACTTGGCATTACAATACGGGCTGTAGCGATCATCCTTACTACTTCCCAAATGGGGACATCGGGCTGATTTTCTAATGGTGTACCTTCAACTTGAGAAAGGATGTTGATGGGTACGGATTCTGGATGGGGTTGTAGGTTCGATAAGGTGCATAACATGGAAACTCGATCGCCAACACTTTCCCCTAGACCAAGAATACCGCCGGAACATACGGTTACGTTTGTTTTACGAACATTGTCGATCGTATTAAGGCGATCGCCATAGGTTCGAGTGGTAATAATTGTGCTGTAATAATCTTGGGAAGTATCGAGGTTGTGGTTATAAGCGTAAAGTCCCGCATCCTCCAAACGCTTTGCCTGTGACTCGTTGAGCATTCCTAAAGTGCAGCATACTTCTAAATCTAATGCTGTAACTTCTTTTACCATTTCTAAAACTTGCTCGAATTGCGAATTATCTCGTACTTCGCGCCAAGCAGCCCCCATACAAACCCGACTAACACCGCTTTGTTTAGCTTGCTTTGCGATATCAACTACTGTTTGTTTATCTAAGAGAGATTCCGGCTTTACTTCTGTTTTGTAACGGGAAGATTGAGCGCAGTAACTACAATCTTCTGGACAAGCGCCGGTTTTAATTGATACCAATTTACAAACCTGTATCTTTCTCGAATCATGATACTGACGATGTATGCTAGCTGCTTGATAGATTAGCTCTAGCAAAGGAGTATCATATATTGCACGTATTTCTGTTTCCTGCCAATCGTAGCGTATTTCCACAGAGTAAATTATCCTTTTTACAATTATCAATTATTATTAGGCACTTTAGATTTAAAGAGTTAAGAGTTAGGAACACCAGCTTTATTAATCATAGGACTTACGCAGCTGGCATATTTTTTTTGTAGGGTGCTAGTACACAGACTAATTATCAACCTAGTAATAAGACGGTGAGTGTACGGCACCATCCGAGTTTTGTGACATTTGCGGCCATTCCTGAATCAGTGTCATCCATTTAATCCGTGTTTGAAGTTAATAATTATTTTTATCTTTATCTTTATCTTTATCTCCTTGTCTCTCATTTCCTCCTTTACTTTGATAATTAATAATTCATCCTACTTTTTTTCTAAAAATCCTCTGGTACATTATGTAGGGTAAGCATTTGCCTAAACATAAAAGTAAACTAGGCTACATTTATTTGTATTTTATCAAATTTATGAATTCACAATCTCAGGAAATCATCAAATTAGATGAAGTTTATAGTACAACGAAATCTACTCAACTGGGTGGTTATTTTTTCCGTAAGGTAGAAAATCTCAAATCAAACTTTAATTCGACTGATATCGCTAAAAAAACTTATATTTATTTGATTTTATTGGTAACATCTGCTGTTGTATTTTTATTTTTTACAATTAGTATTTTTCTGCATGGATTTGATAAACCAGCATATCAGTTAAATCCAGCACAAAGTAATGTAGCTATAACTACCAATATTCATCGTCAAGAGGTGCTATCGGATTATCTGAAAACGATGACAGCAATAATTTTAAAAGAAAATCCCCAGGAAATTAGAAAAAAAGCGGCTACTTTTCGAGCGATAACTCAAGCGACTTTAGAAGAAATTGACCCTATACGTAAGCGTTTTGTCATCATGTTTTTAGAAGATACACAATTGCTCAAAATATCGACACAAAAACAAGTATCGTTATTGATGGGTGTAAATTTAGCCGGAGTCAATCTACAGGGAATAAATTTCCGGTTCAACAATCTGCAAGGTGTTAATTTAGAAAAAGCTGATTTGCGTGGTGCCGATTTACGTAAAGCTAAATTAAGCAACGCTAAGCTAACTAATTCTTGTTATAACAATTACACTTTATTTGATAAAAACTTCGATCCGGTTGCGGCAGGTATGAAAGAAGTGGCACAATCTCAAGTATGTTTTTAATAAAAATTATTTTGCTTTAGTCATAAGTTCTGAGAATAAAGTGATGGAATTGCATCCGTACATAGTAACTAAACGCCTATTATTACGATTGGCTAGTCAGGAAGATGTACCAGCTATTATCAAATATTACGCTGAGAATAAAACTTATCTTACTCCTTTCTATCCTGTATGGTCGGAATCTTTTTTTTCAGAAAAATATTGGGAGAACGAAGTCGAAATAGCGATCGCCGAATTTGTGCAAGGACAGTCATTAAGACTGCTGATTTTTAATCAAAGTGAGTCTACAATAATTGGAACTATTAATTTTCGCAATTTCATCCGGGGTGTTGCACAATTTTGTACCGTAGGTTACAGTTTGGCAGAAAAAGCACAAGGTCAGGGTTATATGACAGAAGCCCTACAAGCTAGTATTGATTATGTATTTGAACAGTTAAAAATGCACCGAATCATGGCAAATTATATGCCTCACAATCAACGTAGCGGTAATTTGCTCAAGAGGTTAGGATTTGTGGTTGAAGGTTATGCTAGAGACTATTTATTAATTAACGGTCAATGGCAAGACCATATTTTGACAAGTTTGATTAATCCTCAATGGGAAGCTTAAAAATCTGAGATTTCAGTTAGAAAATGCTGACAAATCTAAAATTATAAATTCAAAATTCAGTTCTAAAATCTAAAATTATTTAAGAGGTTTTCTCAATGTTTAGTAAATCCACAAAGCGTTTTTCCGTTTTTTTGAGTGCTGCAATTATCAGCATATCCTTAACTGGAGTTTCTGCGAAAAAAGCCGAAGCATTAATACCTAGATATATTTTGATTCCGCTGACAATACAAGCGACAGGATACGCATTACCACGTATTTATAAAAAACTCACTCCGCAACAGCGCAAAGAAGTAGATGCGATTCAAAGCGAAGCATTTACACAAATTAGTAATGTATTAACCAAAGTGCAGCGCACTCAAGTTATGCAATCCTTAAAAACGCCCCAAGGAAGAAAAAAAATACTTCAATCGATGAAATTAACACCTAAGCAAAAAGCTCGCATTCAGTCAATAGTTAAAACTTCGCGTCAGAAAATGAATGCGATTGTTGGTAATTAATAGGTTAAATTCTTTAACTTATACTAATCATGTTGTAATCTTACATCAACATTGTGGATAAATTTTTAACTGGTTCCCAGCCGGAGGCTGGGAACCCATGACAGTCGGCTCTGCCGACCGTCAAAAGCCAACACAAAAACTGTATGAACTTTTAGCCCAAAAAAACTACAGAGTCAACAGCCTAGGCTCTGCCTCTTAATATACTTGAGGCGGAGCCTCACACACAGGAGTTCCCAGTCGGAGACTGGGAACTAGTTAAATCAACACCTTAGTCACACACCCTACAAGAAAAAAATCATAGTTATTTGTACACCTAACCCAACCTATATTAATTCCTAACTCCTAACTCCTAACTCTTAACTCTCAACTCTTAACTCTTATCCCCCCACTCCCCCCTCTCAGATGTACTATTAAAAGTATGGCAAACTTACCCATACTGGTAATGCAAACGGCTGAAACTACCAATCCCCTACTCAATCTCAATTACGAACCGGCATTTGAATCTTTAGGTTCGGACTACTTTGATGAAGTCATAACAGAAGAATTCTCCCTTCATAAACTGCGCTTTCGTAATGATGCACTGCTTCCGCTGCTAGGATTGAACCCCCAGCAGGTGAGTGACGAAGATTTTATTCAAGCCTTTGGTAAATTTGAGCAACGCAAACCGCTACTCGCAATGCGTTACCACGGCTATCAATTTGGTGAATATAACCCAAGATTGGGGGATGGAAGAGGTTTCCTTTATGGACAAGTGCGCGGTTGCGATCGCGAACTTTATGATTTTGGTACGAAGGGTTCCGGTAGAACACCTTATTCCCGTGGTGGGGATGGAATGCTTACTCTCAAAGGTGGAATGCGGGAAGTATTAGCGGGGGAAATGCTGCAACGTATGGGTGTACGCACCTCCCGCTGTCTGAGTTTAATTGAAACGGGGATGCAGTTGTGGCGCGGTGATGAACCTTCCCCGACTCGTTCCTGTGTAATGGTCAGGATGAACCGTTCCCATATTCGTTTCGGAACTTTTGAACGTTTAAATTATTTAAAACGTCCAGATTTAACGAAAAAACTTTTAGATCATGTAATCGAATATTATTATTCGCATTTGGTTAACGAACCAGAAAAATATGCTTTATTTTATGCCGAATTAGTCGAAAGAGTTGCAAAATTAGCTGCACAATGGATGGCTGCTGGTTTCTGTCATGCGGTGTTAAATACCGACAATATGTCGATTACTGGGGAAAGTTTTGATTACGGACCTTATGCATTTATTCCTAGTTACGACCCGCATTTTACCGCCGCATATTTTGACCATTATAGTCGTTATTCTTATATCCACCAGCCAGATATTTGTATGTGGAACTTGGAAATGCTCCAAGAAGCATTAAAGGCTGTAATTGATAAGTCTGACATGGATGCTGGGTTGATCACATTTGGCAAACATTTTTTAGGCAATTACCGCTTATTAATGTTGAAAAAATTAGGATTCGATCAAGAATTACCAAAATCGGACATTGACGAACTATTAAAAGCAACAATTGATTTTCTCAAACATTATCCTATCAGCTACCATCACTTTTACGCCGACATCGCTGCAACTTTTTCTCCTAAATGGCAAGATGATGCCAGTTATATTTTAGAAGGTTCCGAGATCAAGCAATCTTTGGGTTCATCGGAATTATTCTTTAATTGGGCGGGAATTTATCACAGAATATTGAATACTATGGCAACTGATAAAATGGAAAATATTGCCAAAACATTAAAGCAGTATAATCCTCAAACTGTAATTTTAAGACCTGTAATTGAATCAGTTTGGGAATCAATTGATCGAGAAGACGATTGGCAACCTTTTAATGATTTACTTAAAGAGATTCAGTAATAGGTAATTGGGCATGGGGCATTGGGTAATTCCTAACTCTCTAATTCGGTTGATAAACTTTTCCAAAACTGCGATCGCGATTAATTTCAATTACTAAATCAACTGATGGAGATTTTAATTCTATTAATGGCTTGATGAATAATTCCGGGTGCAGTGCTTTCCAAAAGTAATTGACAAATTCTTCAATTCGTAAGTCGGTCATTCCAGGTTTACCGCTAGCTTTCATCTGATGTTCGGCTTGTTTGCGCCATTCTAAGGAAAGACGGTAATCTATAGGATATAGCACAATTAAACTATCTAACCGTTGCCACAAAGGTAAGTAATCGTGCAGTTTATCGTTGATATCGCTCGCAAATGCTTTGTCTGCTGCCGTAATAATCGGTAGCGGCGGAGTAGCAAATACTGCTGAATTAATTGGCTTTGTACCTACAAACCAACCTTCAAATAATACGATATCAATATTGGATACTGTTTCGGGTAAAGTGCGATCGCCATTTCCAGAATGTAGCGATTTATCGAAGCGAGGAACTGTTACGGTAGTTTGTCGCTGAAGAATATTATCTAAAAGATTTAAACCCAAATCAATATCATGGGTTCCCGGTGGTCCCCGCCAAATTAAACGAGGGTCTTGTTGTTGTAAAATTAAACGTGCTTGATAAGTTTTGTATAAATCATCCAAAGACAAACTTAAAACACGGTATTCTAAGTGTGACAAAATCAATTTGACAATTTTACAAGTTGTAGTTTTCCCGGTTCCTTGTCCTCCTAAAATTCCCTGAATAAAAGGACGCTTAGTTGCTTGATATTGGGATGCAATTTGCATTGCCAAAGGTAGCCACAAATCCCACAATGTTGGTAACATGGCGTTTGGTTGCATTTGTAAATTGCTTTGACATAATTGCTTAAAAGCGGGATAAATAGATTTGAGTAAATCCCAGCGTTTGTGTATGGTTTCCGTAGTATTTTCGGGTGTAATACCAAAAGCTTTTGCTCGCAATTTATCTTGAAGCGCTTCTGAGATTAAATTTTGATGAGGGGTTTCGTTTTCTATTAATTGTTCCGTAAGCATTTTAATTGGACATGGGGAATTGGGGATTGGGCATTGAAAAAATATATTTTATAATAGGTTGGTGCGCCAAAACACCCGCAGCCTAGAAGGCTAATATTACAAAGCCTACCTGCGTAGGCTGGATTAAGCGCATCTTTATACCGAAACGGTATAACTCTTAACTCTTAATTTTAGTGGAAAATCGGTTACAGAAAATACTCAAAGCTGCAAATACCGCTTAATAAAAATAAACATTTAGTGTATTCTGTTTAGCTTAAAGTAAGTCAGTTAAATTAGAATAATTACTAACTATGTACCTAATATTTGAGCATCGCGAATCAATCAAAGCTTAATCAACTTGCTACCATAAATCCAGTTTATAAATTATAATTCTTATAAAAATAGGATCTAAAAAGGCTAAGTGCTAACTCAATAACAGACTATGAACTACCCCGCCCATCTAAGAAGATGGACGAGGAATAGTAACACTTCGCTTTCGACAGTTGCTTCAATTCCCTAATACTAATATGCAAATTTGTCAAAATTCCAATTGTTCAAATCCTTTTAACTCTTATGGTAATAAATTTTGTGTCACTTGTGGTTCGAGTAGTTTGGATAGAGTTTTTAAAAATCGATATACTATCCAGAGACAATTAGGTGAAGGTGGTTTTGGTAAGACTTATGAAGCAAAAGATGCGGATAGATTGGATGCAACTTGCGTAATTAAGCAATTTCGACCGCAACTACAAGGTACTGCTGCTTTTGGTAAAGCAACAGAAATGTTTCGGGAAGAGGCTAAACGTTTATTTGAATTGGGAGAAAATCATAATCAAATTCCCCGTTTGATTGCCTATTTTGAACAGGGAAATAATTTATATTTAGTACAAGAATTTATTGCCGGGGAAACTTTATTAGAAGAGTTACAGCGACATTTATTTTCAGAAGCAGAAATTCGAGAACTGTTAGCAGATTTATTACCAGTATTGCAATTTGTTCACGAACATAATGTGATTCATCGCGATATCAAACCAGAAAATATTATCCGCCGTCATACCGATAAAAAACTAGTTTTGATTGATTTTGGTGGTGCGAAACAAATAACGCAAACTAGTTTAGCAAGACAGGGAACGGGAATTTATACTATTGGTTATGCACCTTTGGAACAAATGCAGGGATATGCTTGTGAAGCTAGCGATTTATATGCTTTGGGTGCAACTTGTGCGCGGTTGATGACTGGTTGTTTGCCTTCACAAGATACTTACGGTAATCTTTTTGATAGTCTTTATGATGTTAGAAATGCCTCCTGGTTATGGCGAGAACATTTGCAGGAAAAAGAAATAAAAATTAGCGATAATTTAGGGAAAATTCTTGATAAGTTACTTAAACATTTAGCTAATGATAGATATCAATCGGCATCAGAAGTTTTGCAGGCTTTAAATAACAGCGCTGTATCTAACGGTTCAGTAGAGAAGACGACCATATCTAGCGTTCCTACGACGATTATTTCTGCACAACCAACTTCTATTCCTCAGCAACCTACACCTCAATCACACAGCCTGGAAAATGCATCTTTATCTTACGTTTTAAACGGTCATAAAAACGTTATACGTTCAATAATATTTAGTAGTGATTCTCAAACTCTTTTTAGTGGTGCTAACGATAAAACTATCAGGATTTGGAATCTACAAAACAGAAGTTTGCAAAGTCATTTATCTGAACCTGGAGAATGGATTGTACTAGCAAGAACGCTCGATGGAAAAACTTTAGCTAGCGGTAGCAGCGATAAAACTATTAAAATTTGGAATCTTGAAACTGGACGCAAACAAAATGTCATTAAAGCGCATTCCGATTTAATTAATTCATTAAGTATCAATCAAGAAGAAAATTTACTTGTTAGCTGTAGCCGAGATAAAACTATTAAAATATGGCAACTTGATGACGGTAAATTAATAAAAACTCTTTCTGAAAATGCAGGTTTTGTTTATACAGCGAAAATCAGTCCCGATGGAAAGTTTATTGCTAGCGGTGGTAGCGATAAAGTTATCAAAATCTGGCAATTAGATACCGGATTGTTACAAAAATTGTCAGGAAGTCCGGGCTTTGTTCGGGCGATCGCCATAAGTTCTTCTCTACAAATACTTGCTAGTGGTGGCTTTGGTACAGTAATAAATTTGTGGAATTTACGTACTGGACAAATTCAGCAGCGTTTAGAAGGACACAATGGAATGATTCAAACACTTGCTATTTCTCCAAATGGAGAAACTTTAATCAGCGGTAGTGACGATCGCACTATAAAAATTTGGAGTTTACGAACTGGAGAACTTATTAAAACTCTTAGTGGTCATAATGGCAGAATATTTTCCATTGCTATAAGTCCAGATGCAAAGACGATCGCAAGTGCGGGTGAGGATAAAACTATCAGGATTTATCAGTAGTAACTCATCGACTAAAAGCTATAAACTATACATAAAATTACGCAGATGGCATATTTTTCTTGTAGGGGAGGCGGTTGAGGGGGCGTAGATAATATCCCCCTTTATTGCCGTTGCTAGTACACAGACTAATTATCAACCTAGTAATAAGACGGTGAGTGTCACGCACTAGGCTGTTGACTTTGTACCTTTTTAGGTGATGCTACTTCATACATATTTCTTGTTCCCAGGCTCCGACTGGGAACGCTTGGTGGGAGGCTCTGCCTCTTAATATACTTGATGCAGAACATCACATACAGGAGTTACCAGCCGGAGACTGGTAACTAGTTAACTACACCACAGAAAATGTGTGAAAAAATATGGTTAATTTCCCTTAAAGTCAACAGCTTAGTCACGCACCATCCGAGTTTTGTGACACTTGCGGCCATTCCTGATATATTCATAACTCCAGTGGTCTTAACTTTTCTAAGGTGCTAACCAATTAAAAGGAGGTAGGGGAATATTGCGTAAAACCCAGTATGCGAAAACAACTTTTAAAAACAACCAAATCAAAGCAGGTTTGACATAAACTTGAGGAATTTTTTGACCCAAAATAACTGGTGAAGTGTACGAAATAAAAGAATAAATTAAATATGGTGTAGCTAATACCATCAACGGATTCAAATCTAAAGCTGCTAAAAAATGCCCGTGAAGTAATTGGTGTATGGCTCGTAAACTACCACAACCGGGACAATATAAACCTGTAAGCGCTCTAAATGGGCTGGAAGGATATAGTTGAGAACCAGCAGGATTAAAATAATATAAAATAATTGCTGCTAAAACAATGATGCTGCTTAAGATTGCAACCTTAAACGTTTTTACCGAGATAGGTAAAGATTGGCGGCGAGACTGTGGTATATAATTCATATTCATAGGGAGTTTCTATTGGTTTAAAGAAAGCGATCGTTTTATTAAGAGCTAAATTTTACTTATTATTGGTTTGTTGAAACTCCTATAATTATTAGGATTACATACAGTATTATAAAAGCCAGTCCTGAACCAAAGGAAACCCAAGTCCATAATTTTGCAGATTTCGATGAACTAAGCGCACCTTCATAATCTCCTGCTGCCAATTTTGAATTTACTTGTGCAGCGTAGACTATGGCTACAATTCCAAAAGGTAGACAGCAGAAAATGGTACTTAAGATTGCTTGCGGTAGGTAATTTGGTACGTTTTGAGATTGCATTAAAGCATCCTTGAAATAAAGTTAATCACTTTTTTGTGCTGTTTTTTAGAAAAATACTTCGATAAGTAAATTATCAAAGCAATTTTTGAAAAATATATGGTAGTAGGAGCGTCTTGCTCCCTAGAAACGAATAGCGATCTTTTCGGTTTGTCCTTCTCCTTCGGAAACACACTAAGCGTTCACTGGAGGTGCGGCTAACGCACTACAATATTAAACATTTGAGATTCAAGTTAAAACTATTTTAAGTTCCTAATTTCAACTATGGAAATCATGAAAATGATTTAACCATTTAGGCTTAAGATAACAGAACTCTTCTAAGTCGCAAATACTGCTTCATAAAAATCAATACTCAGTATAATATATTTACCTGCTTTCGTTGGAATGAAACATACAGGATCATTTACAAAATTACTTTCTAAAGACTTATAAGAACTATTTCATTAATACAACTGTATTAAAATATTCTATGAAAAGTTATTCTCAAATGCCAATTACAAATACAGGACTTACGATATTGTCACACACCCTACAATAACAATTGTGCCAGTTGCGTAAGTCCTATTAATAAGAGATATGAGTATTTTAGATGCAGACTAAAAGTATTAGATACAAAGATGTAGAGACTTTGCAGTTGCAAAGTCTAAACTATATTTAATTAAGTAGAATTACCCCGTTTCTTTCCTCGTTACTTATTCATCTTTTTTCTTTTTGTCCCAGACTTTTACTTCGTAATGTTCATCGGGCTTTTTTTCTCTTTTAGGAGAAGTAATGAGTAGAAATATTAAGAGAATCAACAAAGCACCTTCCATACGAAAACCTCCTTTAAGATATTGGGTTTCTTCGTATCCGTAGCCTATGCAATTAACATCAAATCCTCAGTTAAAGTTTCCGGAATTGTGTTGCCGTTCATCTAGGGAACCGAAAATCATATACCTTATCTTGTTTATATGCTAAACATCTGGTATTAATTTTACACTCTGTCTTAAGAGCTATTTTATCAAAAGATACATTAAATTTAGGTTAATTAGAATACTTATTGAACTTAAAAATAATTGATTTAATTTACTCTGTAAAATATAAAATATTGGTTTTTGTAAATTAAAAATCTTAAACATAATGCTTAGAAAATTTAATTTGATTACAAAATAACGATCAGTATAAATCGTAAATAATAAGTCCTACGATTAGATTATGCCAAAATAAAAATCGAGATACGGATGAATACTAAATTTATATTCCGTATAAGTTCATAGTAATTAAATAGTCGTATAGTAGGGAGTACAGAGTAGGGGAAAAGAACGACTTCCGTAAATAAATGTAAAATTACTCAAATTTTTTTGGCTTTACCTTACAAGTTCATGTTAAATTAACAGCTTGGAAAAGCAAATAAGGAATAAAATAAAGTAATAGTAATGAAAAACCATATTAATCAATAATCATACTTTTATAGCCGATTTCATTTGAGTATCGTTATAAGGGAGCAGGAAGTAGGGGAATGTACCTCATTTATTTGCAAACTGCTGAATATAATTTTTTTTGACATCATTTGTATGACACTAGCGAGCGAGACGCATCTCCTTACGGACACGCTCCGCTACCGCACTACAATATTTTCACGTTTATATCTTACGGACACGCCCTCGCCGCACTGCGTGAACGCTAACACATTATATAATTTAGCTGTACATCAGCTTAAAATACAAATTATCAACTCCTAACTCCTAACTCCTAACTTATATAAAACCTATGCTTCCTCCATCTTTTCAACCAATTTCACAACGTCCAAATTTAAATTTGCCTAATAATGCTAGAGTCGCGGTGTGGGTAGTAATGAATGTTGAACATTTCACCTTTGGTAAAATAGGAACGGCAATTCAACCTCATTTAAATAGTTATCCAGAGATAGCTAACTATGGTTGGAGAGATTATGGAAATAGAGTTGGTATTTGGCGTTTATTTGATTTATTTGCAGAATTGGAAATTCCCGTAACCGCAGCAGTAAACGGTGAAATTTATACGCTATATCCAGAAATAATGGAAGCTATAGTTTCTCATAACTGGGAAATAATGGCACATGGAATTAATAACTCTACTGGTCATAGTGGCATGGATAGAGAAGCAGAAATAGATACTATAAACAAAACTTTAACATTACTCAAACAAGCCACTGGTAAAACACCAAAAGGCTGGTTAACGCCGGGATTTTCGATTACAGAATCAACATTTGAATTATTACATTCAGCGGGAATTGTTTATACTGCCGATTGGGTAAATGACGACCAGCCGTATTGGTATCCACTTCCAGATGGTCGTTTATTAGCTATACCTTATACTATAGAAGCCAACGATATCACTTTATGTTTGAGCAACCGTTTTTCCGGTGCAGAATTTGCGAAAGCTATAGAAGACCAATTTTATCAATTGTGGCAAGAAGGAGAATCGCGATCGCGAATAATGGCAATTGGTTTACATCCTTTTATAGTCGGTCAACCATTGCGGTTAAAATATTTAAAAGAATGTTTAATGAATATAAAAAATCAACCCGATACCTGGATCACAACGGGAGAAGGGATATACGAATCAGTTATCAGTCAGCAGTGAGCAGTTAAGAGTTAACAGTTATCAATTTTATCATTCTCACATACCTGATAATACTAAAAACAATTTCAATCCAAAATCCATTGACGCACAAGCGTCTTCTCGTAGAGTAATCCAAAATCTAAAATTCATATGGCTTCTCAAACCAAAATAACAATTCCTGTAATCGATGCTGATGCGGAAAATATTAAACCTTACGGACATTTGTTAGGTGATGATGTCAGTAAACCAGGATTAGGAATACCTTTTTATCAAGGAAGAGTATTAGAAGGTGAAAATATAGACTTTTCCTATCGGGGAAATGCAACTTTTAGAACTGCAAAAATCATGCCAGGTTATCCTACAATAACTTGGTTAGAACGTCATATGTACATGACACAAATGTTTATCGGTTTGGGGCAAGCACCATTTATTATGGTATTATCACCACCAAATCATCAAAACAATCAAGATTTACCCGATTTGTCGCAAGTAAAAGCGCTACGTTTTCCTGCTGGACACGGACTTTTATTGTATCTTGGTACTTGGCATGATTTTCCTATAGCTTGCGATCGACCTGTGGTTATTCTCACAGCAAATTCAGATGAAGTAGTTACAGCTTTAACTCAAATGAAAGAACCAGGAGAGATGAATCAAGGTGATGTTTATAAGATTTCTCTTCCTAAAAGATTGGGCTGTGAAATTGAATTAGAGGTAGATGTTTGATCGATTCTCCGTTTGATTAGACTAGATAGTTTACCTGTATTTGAAAGTGGAGAATTATTCTTAATCTGCTTTAACTCCTGTGATGTTTTAAAAAATATTTTTAAACGCAGAGGAAAGCAAAGGTAAACGCGGAGTTACGCTAGAAGCCCGAATATCTTGCATTAAATAGATACCGTTGAGACGTAATGCATTAAAAATTATTTGTTGACTGGTCGATGGTGGTAATTTAGCTTAAGTATCAAAAAGTTGAGTCCGATGTCCGATGGAAATCATGATGGCGATTCCTTCGGTGAGCTTCGCTTAACGCACCATTATTTAAAATACTAAGCATTCTTTCTACAAATGCTTCGGCTTTATTTTGGTCTTGTGACAATTGCGACCATTCCTGACACTATTACTTTAGAACAGTTATATTCTAATACTTTTAGCAGATTAATCATCTTGGATAAAGAATTAATCTTAGAAGAGTAAGTATAAGTAATGCAGGAGAACTAATTAAAATGGGCTATCAAACAACATTAGGATGGTCGCTGTTAAGTTCTGGAATGACTACGCTTTTGCTGAAAGTTCTCCCTGGTGATTCTCTATGGTGGGGAGTCGCTCTTTTAGTAGGTGGAATTGCTACCCTTTTTATACGCAAAAGCGTTATAGAACAAAAGTAAATTGTAAATTATTGATAACGCAGCCACGAGGATTTTAAACTCTAAAGTTGAGAGTAAGCTTTATAACTTTTTTCCAAAAATTCAGGGAGACGTTGCAATGCAACGTCTCTACACAAACTACCAACTATTAACCCAGCGTTGATAATACTGCTGTATTTTCGGAGCTTTGGTCTGAGGTGATGCAAGTTTTAACACCGTCTCTAACAACCAAGGTGCTAAACGTTGACACCATATTGCTAAATGACTTTGCCAACCAACTAAAATTTCTGATGAGTCTCTTTGCAATCCTTTGACGAATGCTTGCGCTACTTTTTCCGGTGTCATGGGGATCACTCCACGGTATAGTTGCAAGTCTCGCACCATGTCGGTAGCTGTCAAAGTTGGTAACAATGAAACTACTTTGATGTTATAAGGTGCGAGTTCTCGACGCAAAGCTTCGGTAAATCCCAAGATTGCAAACTTAGTCGCGGAATAAGTTGCCATTGTTGGAGCTGCAATTTTACCCATCAAACTTGATACGTTAACAATAGTCCCTTGTCTTTGCTTTACCATCCGTCGTGCGACCATGTGAGTCATGGTGTATGTTCCCAGCAAATTCAAAGATAATTCTTCCTGCACTTGAGGTAATTTAGTTTGCAAAAATGAGTTTTGGTGAGCTACCCCAGCACAGTTAACTAATATATCCATTGGACCATAACTTTGCCAAAGTTGAGCAACCGCAACGTTTACAAACACTGGCTTTGTCAAATCCAACGGCATAATTACCGCTTCTACATTCATTGCTTCCACAAGTTTGGCAACTTCGGCTAGCTTATCTCGCGAACGAGCAACCAATATCAACCGTTTTGCTTTTTGTTGCGCTAATGAGAGCGCGATCGCACGTCCAATACCACGGGAAGCTCCGGTAATTAGTACTGTTTTGCCTTGGATATTCATTTTTTTCCTCCATACTTCAAGTATTAGTGCAATATTGCTTTTTGCCGGTATATTTACCCGGAATCTACATCGATATCGACAATAAGTAATAGAAATGTATTCACAGCAATAGGAACAAGCTGTTTATGGTTTATTTTTCTAGCCTAATCAAAATATTTGCAATAATGGTCAGATTTCTCTGTGTTACGGTTCCCCGACCAATATTCTTTTACAATCCTCAGTTGCAGATATCGTCAGTAAGTTGCATATCCCCCCGACACGAATTTATATCATCGTCGTCATGCATCACACTCTAACAATTAAATCAACCTTGTGCAACAAACTTTAATAAGAATTTCTTAATATTACTTTACACAAAGTATATATGAATAATCATTTTTTAGATAAGTTTTGTTTAATAGTGGTTGGCAAATGTTTGCGATCCCCAATAATGCAGATATTTTAGTTACATAATATACCGTTTAAATGACTACATTAATCATCATGGGTGATGATAAGTTGTTACGTATTTAATTTGTATAAGACTAGCGAGCAAGATGCATGTCCGTAAGGACATGCTTTTA
>NZ_JAYGHM010000029.1:91475-94955 GCF_034931125.1 Rivularia sp. UHCC 0363
GAGACGCTCGCACTACCATGACCCCTCATAACTTATATGGTCGAGTAATAGTTCTCGTCTTTTAAATGAGAAGTGACGGGGATCTAACACTATGCTACGGGGATCTATGCAAAACCATAATTAAAAAGACGTTGCAGTGCAACGTCTCTACATTATGATTAGAATATAATTACTTTTTTTATGCTTTAGAAGTACGGTTGAACCATTCTTGATATTTCTGCTGTTTTTCTTCGTCTTCCACAAGAATAGAAACTCGTACCTTTTTGCATCCGTGATTTTTCTCTAATTGGATAGCGTTAAGAATTAAAGAAGCAACTTTAGGTGAGTCAAATTCCGCAGTGACGGTTAAACCACCTTCAAAATTGCTACCGATTAAATTTGCTCCAGGTGTCAACTCGTCGTGAGAAATTTCTTCTTCACCCAAATCGATTTCTGCAAGCCTTTTAGGTTCAATACCCGGTTCTTCGATAATCAGTTTTTCACGTCGAACGGGGATTTGGATCATCCGAGTTTCTATTTCTTTACGGATAATAACTTCGCCAATTTTACGTTTGCTACGTTCAACAACTAGCCTTTCCCCTAACAAACGAATTATATCTTCTTCAGCTTCCACAAATTGCGATTGCGTTAGGCGATCGGCTTCAGGATTTTCTATAGTAGCGGAATGTTCTTTATAGTCAATAGGTTGCTGAGAATTTAGATTATCTGTCATGTTATTTACTTGATTTTTCCTTTCTATATATTCAGGTAACTGCGTTAATTGTGATTCGTCAATATGCAAAAAAACACGTTGAATCTTCGGTTCAATTTTGCGGACTAATTTTCCATTCAATAGTAAAAGGTTAGTCTGATGATTTTGAGATGTTTTTTCAATGACAAAATTAAGTTGACGATTAGGATTAACCATTAAATCTTTAACTTTGCCTATAAACCTACCTTGTTGATCGACCACATCAAAGTTTTTAACTTTACTTCTGAGCTTCTCAAGTAAATCAACTACTTTGCTGGATTTTTGATTAGAATCATTCTTATTATCGGTTATTTGATTATTCATATTTACACTGTTTTTTAATAACTATTCTTAAATTTAGCATTTTTATAATAATTATTGATTTTTTTATTCTTTTCTTTGATTCTTGCTCTCTATTCCCGGTACCCTAATATTAAAAATTAGCTATTAGCTACTAACTAAGAGCTAATAACTAATAACTAATAAACATTTCAGACATCAGAAATTAACGTCTGTCAGTAGGTAAATTTCCAGAATCAATATCTAATTCTTCACGACGAATTGTTTCTTGAGCTTCAACAGTTTCGTGGTCTACTTCTTTTCTGACTCTAACTTCTTCGCGAACGAATGCTTCTTTTTTGATATCAGCATTTTCTTCATAAATATCCATGTGAGCGACTTCACCTTCATTAAAAGTAGCTTCACCAGGAGCAACTGCTCTACCTGCATCTTGCGGAGTTACTCGCTCAACTACTACACGCTCTTTGTCAACTGGTACAGAAACTCGCGCAGTTTCGGTTTCAACGTGTTTACCAATTGCTACTTCTCCAGATTTACGACGCTGTTTGTTAGCAACTAAACGCTCTTCATAAAGTTTGATGTTTTGATGGTCTGTATCGTTCATATTGTACAGAGCAGGTTCGCGATCGTATTTATAAGTATCGCGTGTGTGAGCTACTGGTGCTGGTGTTGCTGCTGTTGCTGCATTATATACTGGTGCATCGAGGGGAGCAGAATCTTCGAGAGCCGCAGATGTTTCTACAGGTTGAGTACGATATACACCGCGTACATTTTCTTCATAATCGTAATCTAATACTTGGTTTTCATCGTATTCGGGTAAGTTTTCAGCTTGCTCCCTGGTCATACCAACAGCGTAAACGCGGCTAGTATTGTAATCAATGCGAGTACGTCCAACTGGCATTAATACTTTCTTACCAAAAATCCAGAAACCTAAGTCAACTACCAAATAACGAAAACGACCTTCTTCATCTACCAAAATATCGCTAACGCTACCAACTTTGTCATCGCTTCCGTCAGCGTAGACGCTCATGTCTTTAATGTCTTGACCCTGGAAGACATCGCGATAATCGGGATCGAAATCGCTAACTTTGTGAAGAACCATATATTTTTTTCTCCTATTGTTTTTTCATCGTTACTAACAACAATAGAAAAAAATATTTTGATATTCATCTTCCCCGCGACTGACTTAAAGTTTATGACAAACAATCATAAGTCGTATATTAATGTGTTTGCGATCGCGAAGGAGTTCTCTAAGTTCATTTTGATGGTGAAATACAATTATTTGTGCGGTCTTAAATGGTCTTAAATTTAGTTTTTTGATAAGAAACGAAAAATTATTATCTAGGTGTTTAATAAAAAAAACACTCTAAAGATAGACATTAGTATCTACCTTCAGAGCGTTTTGTTGTAAAACGAATTATTCTTTACAAAATATTAAAATCTGAATTCACGATTAAATGCGGTCGTTTTTAACGGAACTTGGGTCATTTACACGTAAATCACCTTGAGTATCAATGTCTAACTCTTCTCTGCGAATTGTTTCTTGCGCTTCAACAGTATCCTGTTCGACAACTTTTTTAACTCTTACTTCTTCACGCACGTATGCTTCTTTATGAATCTCAGCCTGCTCTTCGTAGAGTTCAACTCGTGCAACTTCACCTTCAGCAAAGTTAACCATGTCGGGGTCAACTACAGCAGCTTCTCCGGTGGGTGTAACTCGCTCAATCACAACTCGCTCTTTTTCAACTGGAACTGAAACTCTAGCGGTTTCTGTTTCAATATGTTTGCCAACACTAACTTCACCAGTTTTAACGCGGCTTTTGCTAGTAACTAAACGCTCTTCGTAAAGTTTGATATTAGAATGATCGCGATCGTTCAAATCGTATAAAGAAGAATCTTTTTGGTAGTTATAATTATCTGGCTGATGAGCTACATTTTTAGCTTCTGGAGCGCGATAAGCACCACGTACTTTCTCTTCATAATCGTAATCAACAGTCATGCTATCGTCGTATTCAGGCAAGTTTTCTACTTGCTCTTTATTTAGACCATCTACATAGACACGCTTCTGGTTATAATCTAGGCGTGAAAGACCGATTGGCAACAATATTTTCTTACCAAAAAACATTGCTCCAGTAGCAATAACTAAATAACGAAAGCGACCATCGTGGTCAACCAAAGCATCAGAAACAGAACCTATTTTGTCTCCACCTTGAGTGTAAAGAGACATTTCCTTAATATCTTCACCGCCAAAAACTTCTTTATAGTTGGGGTCGAAATCTGCAAGTTTGTATAATGCCATAGTAGTTATTGCTAATTGCTAATTTATTTACATCTAGGCTTCAGTATAAAAAATTAGCCTATACATTTTCTTCCTGCTTGCGACTTAATTTTATTGAGGTGTCATCAGTCTATAGTTCAATAGGGAGTAGGGAGTAGGGAGTAGGGAGTTA